>JBIKPR010000077.1:0-11175 GCA_044357345.1 Bacteroidia bacterium | reverse complement strand
AATCCATATGAAAACATCATTCATAGCAGATTTCCCTCTTGTAACTCCATCCCATTGGGTTCCCTTAAAATCATTGTCCCATACTTTTTCGCCCCAACGGTTATAAACCATCATTCTGAATTCTTTTACAAAAGCATGAGAAACACCCCAAACATCATTGGTGTAATCGTCGTTTGGCGAAAATGCATTTGGAACAAATACCAACGGTGGTTGTATCAGTCTAATTTCGTTGGACAAACTTGTGGCAGAATAGCCTTTTCCACTGTCGTTAAACCCCTCATACGCTTTTACCACGTAATAATAAGCGCCCCACCATAAATCCAAATCGTTGTCGTTAAATACCCGCAACAAATTGGTGTTTGCAATTCGTCTCATTTCACCGGTATCGACATGTCTTTGTAATTCATATGACTGCACGCCACCTACCCATTCGCGGTAAGGTGACCAATCCAAATCGAAAGCCAAATATGCTACACTTCCTTTTAAAACGATGTTACAAGCATCATTGCTAGGCCTGCTAACATGCCCGCACTTGTCGTTTACAGCGATTCTGTAACAATAACTTTTCTCTGCAACATTTACTTGATAATCTATAAAATTGGTGTCATTCAAGCCGTTTATGGTTTTAATTTTTCTGTAGCCAACTGATTTCCCATTTATATTATCCGCTCTAAAAACTTCATAACTGCCAAAATCAAGCTCTTTGCTTTTAAACCAATTGACTTTAATGGCCTTGTTCTCAAAAACAGTTGCATAATGCATATAGGTGGAATCAATCGGCGAATTAAATTCCTTCATGGTATTAACGCGCAAACCAGCATCATATGCCTTGCCACAAATGTTGTAACCAACCATGTAATATTGGTAGTTTACCGATTTGGGGTCAAACGCCGGAAAATCCTTTATTAGCCCACCTGTATTGCTGTAAATCGTATCCAATATTTTTTTACTTCCATTTGGATTTTGTCTATACAGCAGCACATAATTGAAGAATTTATTTTTAACAAATGGTTTCCACGATAAGTTGATTGACCCATCTTCATTAAACAACATGCAAATGGTTTCAGGTGTTATAGTTAAAGGCGGATCTTTCACCACAATGCGAATAATGGCTTGGTTGCTGTCTTGGGTTGGACAACCCCTGTCATATACTTTAACCGTTAATTTGATGGTATCCAAACCAGCATGTTTACAATTCGAATACCACACGATTTTAGCTTTGATGGCATTGACACCTGGCATTCTCGTGTAAGAAACAATTTGAGGCAATGGTTTGGGGAAATTTGGGTCTTTAAAAATATCTCCTGATAAGACGATGCGCAAACTATCACTTTTATCAGGATCAGAAACGGTGATATCAAAATTCAAAGTGTCATTGGCAAACACATCATATAGAGAATCTTTTGCTTGGGGCTTTCTGTTTAAATTCTCAAAATCAAACTTGAATAAGGCATTGTTGCAATTGTTGGCTTGGTTTCTATTGCTCCAAGCACCTGGGGTGGTTGGAAACAGGCTTTGACCACCACAACCTGCACAAACCGATTGGTACATGATTCCTTTTTTATCAAATCGACTGGTACCTCCATCCACATGTTCGTGGGCATCTATGGTTCCATTGCTTTTACCACCAAAGTAGGTGGCATATTGCAACTCTTCAAAATTCTTGCTGAATACAGCCAAATAAAAATCATAGGCATCAGTTGTTTTTTGATACGCATCCGCCGTTAATGGCATATTGGCTGTGCCGCCTCCTGTAAACCCAGTTGCGAAATTTATTCCTCCCCAACCCGAAATAAATATCCGTTCGCATTGATCAACCAAAAAGGCCGTTGGCGACAAGTCAGGTTTGGATTTGTTTAAAGCCCCAAAGGTGGTTTCTGCTTCAATTCTATCGCAATTAAAATCAAGTTTCTTCAAAAACATTTTTGCGTCTTTTACAGAATACACCCCAGTACTAATTCCATTAATACCCTCAGACTGCCCATAAATAAAAGGCTTGCCGTATTTATCTGTTTTCACAAAATAAGATTGATCGTATGTACTGGTTCCAATAAATGTATAAGCACTGAGGGAGAATGCATTTATATCGATGCGCAACAAATACCCGTCTGACCGTCCACCATTATTTACTTGGTTTAATCCAGGGCCAGAATATGAAAAAACACTGCTGTTGCTGCCTCCTGTTACATACAAATCGCTGTGCGTACCAAGATCTAAACCATAAGCAGCATCATCAGCCCCCCCCCCTATAAATGAACCAAAGACCATTGAACTCAAATCGCTACTCAACTTAAATACACATCCATCTAAACGGCCATTGTAGCTTGGGTCAAATGCATTTAAAGTTGGGAAATCGCTCGAATTGGTGCTGCTCGCAACAATCACATTGTCTAATTCATCGACAATTATTTCACCTCTAAAATCATCCGCATAATTGTATAATAAGGCACTGATGTTGTTGCTTGGTCTATCGCCATTCAAACCATCGTAACTACTTCCTCCAACAAAAGTACCAGCCAACAGCTGTGAACCATCTTCAGAAAATTTAACAACAAAAATATCAGACAAACCATTGTGGGTTCCGTCGAAGGCAGGTGATATTCCAATTGGGAAATCGCTCGACTTGGTGGTTCCCATCACCAGCAAATTGTTCCTACTGTCTACAATCATACTATGTGGTTGTTCATTGCTAAAGCTACCGCCTAAATATGTAGAGAAAAGAATTGACTTTCCATCCTTGCTGTATTTGATGATGCCGCAATCGCGGTCGGTATAACCAATTGGATTGGATTCTATATTCCCGCCTGCAAAGGTTATTTGATAAGCCCCTGCACTGCTAGGAAATCCGAAATCAAATACCGTTCCACCGGCATAACCATGACCCGCTGTATCGAAGGTGGCTGTATAACCAAAATTATCTGCTCTAGAACCACTAAAAGTTGAAAAAACCAAAATAGGATCTATCACCAAAGTTTGATTCAGATTTCTTTTCCCATTGAGTTTAAATGAAAGCACATCCTTGATTAATGCGTAATTGGATACAATTGTTTTACCAACAAGATCACCGTTCATCTCATATACCAAGGGTTTAAGTTCATGGATAGCCCCAAATGTGTAATTGACTTGTACGGTTTCATTTGTCAAAAAAACACTATCCGCACCGTTGTATTGGATTTGAATATCATTGGGATTTCCACCTGGTAAAACAATAAAATTGTATTTTAATCGCCCTTTATCTTCAAACAATTCAAAGTCAATGTTTTTATAAATGTCTTTTACATATAGCTTGCGGTAGCTCTTGACCTTCGATTTCCATTGATTGGGGTTTTTTCCTCTGTAATAGTTGCTGTAATCGGTGTAGGCAGATTGCCCGGTGTATAGGGCTTGTGGGTTTGCGTTTAAGAACTTTACCTTGATTGCATGCACTCGAACTGAATCTTTATATTTAGGGTTGTGTTCAATTTCAGAAATTTTGGCTCCATCATAAAACAAGTAGCTTAATTCGCCCTGTGAAACGAACAATTTGGCTGAAACCATGTCGGCCTTAAATTTTACCTCAGGCTGCCATTGTCCTAAATTTTCAGTAATTCTAAATTGAGCATAGATATTTAACCCTGAAAGGCAGAGAAAAGTCAATAAAATATTTTGAACCTTTTGTTTCAAATACCATTCGAATATAAATAATATATATTCAATTTACAAGTTAGACTAAAAAAGGCACAAGAATGTTGCATCTTTTAAAAAAAAAATGAAAACAAGGTTTAATTTTGCCCCATGCCATTGAAAGACAAATCAAGCCTTAGAATTATTTTTTTTGGCACACCTGCGTTTGCTGCCACATCGCTTAAACGCATTCATGAGAATGGATATAACATTGTTGCAGTTGTTACGGCGCCTGACAAACCAGCGGGCAGAGGTTACCAAGTTCAGGCATCTGCGGTAAAAGCTTCTGCGCTTGAATTGAATTTGCCCATTTTACAACCCAGCAATTTAAAGTCGTCAGAATTTATTGAGACTTTAAAATCGTATCAAGCCGACCTTCAAGTTGTTATTGCGTTTAGAATGTTGCCAGAAATGGTGTGGAATATGCCAATAATGGGAACCTTTAATTTACATGGCAGTTATTTACCTGCATACCGAGGAGCTGCGCCCATTAATCGAGCCATTATGAATGGGGAAACAGAAACGGGTCTTAGCACTTTCTTTTTAAAACATGAAATAGATACCGGTAGCATTTTGTTGCAAGAAAAAATCGCCATTTTACCAGAAGACAATGCTGGGACTTTGCACGACAAGATGATGGAACAAGGCGCCGAATTGGTGGTGAAATCATTGGAACAAATTTGCACAGGAGAATTCAAGTTGACCCAACAAGCCGAAGGCGACTTTCCACATGCCCCAAAAATATTCACCGAAGATTGTAAAATTGACTGGTCAAAAACTGCCCAAGAAATACACAATCAGATTCGAGGTTTGGCCCCCTACCCGACCGCATTTACAGAATTCAAAGGCAAGAAACTAAAAATCTTTACCAGTCAATTGTGTTTAGAAGTATCTAAAACCCCAGGTTTGATTGAAGCCATTGGAAAGGACAAATTATTTGCCCAATGCTCTGATTATAAATTGGAATTAACGGATGTGCAATTAGAAGGCAAAAAACGCATGCCTGTTAGAGACTTTATCAACGGGATGCAAAGTCTTACTTAAGACAATCTGATACCGCTTGAATGGTTTCTGTATTATACCAATCTATTCCTTCTACCCTTTTCAATTTCTCTTTGCCTTTTTTGTCGATTAAAATAGTAGTTGGATATGCACTTACACCAACATCTGTTTTCAGTTTCGAATTTGAATGGTAAAACATTAAATTGGATTGAAATTTTTCTTTGAATGCCTTAATCTTATCAATGGGTTCATCGCTTACCATTAGAATTACAAGGCTATCGCCAAAACGGTTTTGCAATTTTTGAAGCTCCGGTTGTTCTTTAACACAATCGCCGCACCATGTTTGAAAATAAGACACCACACAAACTTTACCTTTCAATGATTTCATGTCCAAAGTTTGGCTATCTAAAGTTATAAGGTCAGGAATCTTAACATCCACCGTTTTTCTCAAGTTTTTGATCAACACAAAAGACGCGATACTTGCTAAAAGTAAAGACAAAATGATATTGGTTTTTAATTTCACACTGCAAAGGTAGGACAGAAAACCGAATCTGAAATTGAAATTCCGATATAATTGATTAATTAGATTAGAATCAGACGAGAATATAGTTTTATCGAAAAAGCTTTAAAATAAGCATTCAAATAGGTAATTTGCCAAGCTTTAATAGACATGACACGTAACTTACCTATAACATTGCTCATCTGCTTATTTGCAAGCAGTACAACGGCAGCTTTTGCCAAGAAAAAGAAACCTGAACCACCAGCAGCGCCTAAACCAGCAGCGCCAATGACCATCGCTGAAAAGGTTAAAAAATGCAAAAAAATAGATGGACTTTTTACATTATATAGAGACACGACCAATGGCTCATTGATGATGTTGATTAAAAAGTACCAACTCAACAGTGAATTTATTTATTTCAGTTATGTAGAAAACGGAAACACAACAACAGGGCATAACAAAGGAACTTTTAGGGACAATAAAATCTTTACCATTTCTAAATACTATAACCAAATAGAATTTATAACCAAAAACACCTCTTTCTATTTTGACCCTAGCAACCCAATTTCAAAAGCTGCCGATGCAAACGTTACAAATGCGGTAATGGCTAGCGAAAAAATTGTGGTAGCAGACGAGGTAAAAGGAGAATACCTAATTGAGGCAGACAATATTTTCTTGAGTGAAACTTTGTATCAAATAAAAAGAGCAAGCACCGGACCAGGCTTTAACCTAGGTGGCTTGAGCAAAACTAAAACAAAATACCAATCGGTTAAAAACTATCCAGAGAACACCGATATTGTAGTTAAATATGTATACGACGACCCTAACTCGAGAGGAAGCAGCAGTGAAGCAATTGCCGATGGGCGCTACGTTGACATCGTTTTGCAGCACAGTTTTATTGAAATGCCAAGAAACGACTACAAGCCGAGAATGGATGATCCGAGAATTGGTTATTTCATGACGCAAATGAACGATATGACCACCACGGAGTCTATGAACTACAAAGACTTAATTCACCGTTGGAACTTGGTAAAAAAAGATCCTTCAGCTGCATTGTCCGAACCCGTTAAACCAATCACCTGGTGGATTGAAAACACAACCCCGAAAGATCTAAGACCAACCATAAAAGCAGCTATACTTCAATGGAATATTGCATTTGAAAAAGCAGGATTTAAAAATGCCGTTCAAATATTCGAACAACCCGATGATGCCACTTGGGATGCAGGTGATATCCGATACAATGTATTGAGATGGACCAGCAGTCCTGAGCCTCCATTTGGTGGCTACGGTCCTAGTTTTGTTAACCCTAGAACAGGCGAAATATTAGGCGCAGACATTATGTTTGAGTGGGTGTTTATCACCAACCGATTAAAATCACAAAAAGTATTTGACAAAGCAGGTATTGAATGGTTGATGAATGAAATTGAATCAGAAGAATCCCATCCAAGTTTTAGCTGTGAGGCTGGAGAGCACATGCACATGCAAAATTTATTGGGCTTGCAGTTCCTAGCTTCGCAAAATGCAAGTGAAGATGAAGTAAACACCTTTTTAAAAGAATCATTATACTATTTGGTCTTGCATGAAGTTGGTCACACCCTAGGACTAAACCACAATATGAAAGCAACTCAACTGCACAGCATTAATGACCTATACGATATTAATAAAACAAGGAGCATGGGTTTAACCGGCAGTGTTATGGATTACCCTGCTGTGAACTTCAGCAATAGAAAAGGTGTTAAATCTCAGTATTATACAGACAGACCAGGTCCGTATGACTTATGGGCAATTGAATTTGGATACTACCAAGAATCAGACAGCAGCATGGATGTAAGTCGCCGCAACAATATATTGGCAAGAAGTACGGAGCCATCTTTGTGCTTTGGAAATGATGCTGACGATATGCGCGCGCCAGGTAAAGCCATAGACCCTAGGGTAATGATTGGCGACATGAGCAGCGATGCCATTGGATATGCAAGAGAACGTATCAGTTTGATTAAGACACTGCAAAGCAATCTTTTGGCGGAATATGGAAAAGACAACAGAAGCTATAATGAATTGCGCAGCAACTATTTGGTATTAAGCAGTGAGTGGGCAGTTCAAGCTGGTGTGGTATCAAGGTATATTGGTGGAGTATATGTAGACAGAAGTTTTAGCAACCAAAACTCGAGTATAAAGCCTTTTACAGCAGTTCCTTTGGAAACCCAAAAGAATGCGATGAAAACGCTAAGTGAATTTGTTTTTGCACCCAATGCCATGGAATTACCAAATGATATAGCAGCCTACATGCAACAGCAAAGAAGAGGTTATAACTTCTTTAGTTCAGGAGAAGATCCAAAATTGCACAGGAGGGTTTTAAATGTTCAAATGGCCGTATTAACCCACATTTTACATCCAAGTACCTTACAAAGAATGGTTGACAGCAAATTGTATGGCAATCAATATGAAGTAGGTGAAATGTTTAAAGATTTGAGCAATGCCATTTTCCAAGCCGATATGACCGGCAACATCAATACCTACCGACAAAATTTACAAATTACCTATATTGAATTCTTAAGCTACATTTACGAATCGCCTCTATATGACCCAATTAGCAAAGCAAAAGCTTACGCCCAATTGGTGAATATTCAAAAAACAATCAGCGCATCGTTGCCTTCGTCGATGGGAGATTCCAAAGAACATAAGAATTACATACTTTCGTCGATTAAAAGCGCTTTAGAGCCAAAGTAAACTTTTTAATTACCATTCTTTAAAAAGCCTCAACTATATGAATTCCATATAGTTGAGGCTTTTTTGGGTATAGGTTTGAAAGTTAAATTTTGATATCTTATTCTAATATTTAGATTTGTCTTGCATTAAAGAAAATCGCTTATTGAAATGAGAATTTACATTGGAAATTTAAACTACAGATTGCGTACAGAGGAGCTAAAGAACGTCTTTTTACCATACGGTGAAGTGATCGGTGCAAAGATTGTACGTGATTTAGAAACCAAACGCAGCAAAGGCTTCGGATTTGTCGAGATGGCAAATGAAGCGGATGGATTAAAGGCCATCGAGGAATTAAACGGCTTTGATTTAAGCGGAAGGAAAATGATCGTTACAATGGCTAAACCAAGAGATATAGTCGAAACGGATAATCAGAATTCAGACGCTTAAAATTTTTCTATTTTTCTATTTTGAAAGGCAACGTAAAGTTGCCTTTTTTTATGTCTAAAAAGATCTAGATAATAGAATTGGCGACTAAGTACTTTAGCAATTCAATTACAAAATTATCTGACTTGAGTTGCACGGCAGAAAAGCGCATATCCCTTTGGGTGAGTAAATTCCATTGCACCATTTTATTTCCATTGCTTTGAGGCATTTTACTTGCTGTGCAAACCAAAGCACCCGTTGAATTAAAAATACTGTATTGAATAACCTTTCCGTTAGGTCCTTCCAATTCCTCTTCTTCGCAACGCCCTAGAAATATCCCATCTTGTGAAATTTCTAAATCTTCTATTTTAATCTCTGAAGCTTTATTTCGTTCAACAATAAACAACTTTTCTGCATCTACTTTTTTTGTATTTTGATCTTGCATGTTCCCATGTATGGTGGCGAACAATTCAGATTTAAGCGTGTCTAAACCGTCTTTATTGATCAATTCGTATTCGCAAACAATCTCTTTAACATTCTTGGCCTGGGTTTTCGGTTTATAATCCGCATTCATTTGAATATTTGGAAAATCGAAATGGTAATATACTTGAGCTTGATTAGTGCTTGCCTTGAAATATCGAATAGGCTTAACACTTAATAAGAGACTGGTATCATTGATATGGTAGTAATAATAAGTGGCAAAAGAATCGTTTACGGCATTAACCGTCATTATTTTGGCTATGGGTTTCTGAGCACAAAACAAGGTATCAAATTGCTTTGCTTTTTTTCTGTTTTTCTTTATGGGACTTGCAGAATGACACGCTGAATGATTATCTGCAAAGAGTGTATTTGAATAGAAAAAAAATAGGCCTAAAACTACAGATAAAACAAAGGTCTTAGGCAGATTTGATTTGTAGATTTGAGTTCGTAAATGCATATTCAATGGGATTATTACCGGCAATAATTACAATTTTATCTTTGATATCATTCAAACAATTTTTGTACCAATCTTCGCCCTTCGCATCCATGTTCGACAATGGTTCATCCAATAAAAGAATTGGAGAATTACAGCTTAAACACAAGGCTGTTTTAAGCCTTTGTTGCATACCAGAAGAAAATAACTTTACAGCTCTTTGGGCCTGCGATTTATTAAAATCGCTGAAGGATAAAAACGCTTCCAAACCAGCGTTCATTTTCTGAGTTCTAAAATACAAATCATGTATTTCAAGAATATTAAATTCCATAGGTAATTCAAGGTAAGGCGCACTCAAAGCGAAAACCTCATGGGGCTTATAATTAGAATTACCATTGAGCAGCACCTCCCCTTCGCTGGCTTGCACCAAACCATAAACCACTTGCATAAAGGTCGATTTTCCGCTGCCATTGTGACCAGTAACAGACAAACTATCCCCTAGTTTGAGTTCTAGATTGATGTTTCTGAACAACCACTGGTTTTGATAGCGTTTACCGATATTGTTGATTTGAAGTTGCAAGGGGTACAAACTTAATTTTTTTTCAGTGGCTAAACAAAGGCTTTTATTTTTTTGGCCACGGTAATCTCCCGTTTGCCAAAAGGACCTGGAGGGCAATTGATTTCAAAACCGAGTTCCTTTAAGTTTCGTTTAAATTGTCCTTGAGAACAGTAGGTAACAAATAAGCCCTCATCAGCCATTAAGTCGCTTACCTTTTTCAAGATTTCAAAAGACCACATCTCAGGCTGTTTTGAAGGCGCAAAGGCATCGAAATACACCAAATCAAATTCTGGAAAATTGTGCTTTTCTACTTGCAAATCTTCTAATTTGGATTCAATTAATTTAAATTCAAAATGTTCATTGATGGTTTGCAACCCTCGGGCCTGAATAAGTTTTGGCAAGGCCTCTAAACTCTTAGGTTTTTCTAAAAACCCTTGATAATACTTGGCTAGTAATTCTTCTGAAAGAGGAAATGCTTCCACACTGTAATAATTAATTTTAGTATTGGGAGCTTGGTGGTCTATGCTCAATAAGGCATTTAAACCAGTACCAAAACCAATTTCTAAAATATTAATGGTTTTTAATTGTGGTGAGATTAGCTTCAATCCGTTGTTGATGTATACATGCAGACTTTCTCCAAGTGCACCATGTATAGAATGGTAGGTTTCGTCGAGCGCCTCATGAAACAAAGTATTGCTGCCATCGGATGTGGCAATGATTTGCATATATTATACTTTTTGTCTTACCGTTCTTTGCTCAATGCGTTTTTCGTAGTTTGACCCTTGGAAAATGCGGTGAACATAAATACCTGCGGTGTGAATTTGGTTGGGATCTAGGCTTCCAGCAGGCACCAATTCTTCCACTTCGGCAATGGTAATTTTTCCAGCCATTGCCATTAGAGGATTGAAATTACGGGCAGATTCTTTAAAGATTAAATTGCCGTGGGTGTCGCCTTTCCAAGCTTTAACAATAGCAAAATCCGCATCGAAAGCATATTCCATTAAATAGGTTTTGCCATTAAAATCGCGGGTCTCCTTGCCAATAGCCACTTCAGTTCCAACACCAGCGGGTGTATAAATTGCTGGCATACCATAACCTGCAGCCATGCAGCGGGTAGCCAAAGTGCCTTGGGGAATTAATTCCACTTCCAATTCACCTGACAACAACTGTCTTTCAAATTCAGCATTTTCACCAACATAGGAAGAAATCATTTTCTTAACCTGTTTGGTTTGCAGCATCAGACCAATACCAAAATCGTCGACCCCAGCATTGTTAGAGATACAAGTTAATTGCTTGCTTCCCTTTTTTACCAGCGCTGTGATACAATTTTCAGGAATTCCACAAAGACCAAAACCACCAAGCATAATTACTGCGCCGTCGTTGATGTCTTTAATTGCTTCTTCTGCATTC
>JBIKPR010000022.1:0-36018 GCA_044357345.1 Bacteroidia bacterium | reverse complement strand
GAAATGTATAAGGTTTAAACAATTTTAAATTACATTTGCATACCACTATGAATGATGCAATACAATATTTTAAAGACTTGAGTCCTGTGATGCAAGCTTTGCTTGCAACCACATTTACTTGGTTGTTAACTGCATTGGGGGCGAGTGTGGTTTTGGTGTTCAAAAACATGAGCCGCCGTTGGTTAGATTTCTTACTTGGATTTACTGGCGGTGTAATGGTGGCCGCAAGTTTTTGGAGTTTGCTTACCCCAGCCATAGAAATGTCTGAAGACACTTACGGCAAAGCTTGGGCATGGGTTCCTGCAGCTGTTGGTTTTATTATTGGCGCCGGCTTTATTTATATCATTGATAAAATTATTCCTCATTTGCATTTAAACGCCAATATGAGTGAAAAAGAGGGATTGAAAACCACTTGGGACAGAACCATTTTATTGGTATTGGCCATAACTTTACACAATATTCCAGAAGGTTTAGCCATTGGGGTCTCCTTTGGTGCAGTGGCAATGGGCGATCCGCATTTTACCATGTCTGCTGCAATTGCCTTAACCATAGGTATTGGTATACAAAACTTTCCTGAGGGTATAGCCGTGGCAATGCCCTTAAGAAGACAAGGTATAAGTCCATTGAAAAGTTTTTGGTGGGGCCAACTCAGCGCCATCGTAGAGCCAGTTGCAGGTGTTATCGGTGCCGTTTCAGTGATGTACGCACAACCGATATTGCCTTATGCATTGGCCTTCGCCGCAGGTGCCATGTTGTACGTGGTGGTTGAAGAAGTAATACCAGAAACCCAAAGAGACAAGTACGCTGACTTCGCAACCATGGGCTTTATCATTGGTTTTGTCATCATGATGGCCTTGGATGTTGGTTTGGGTTAAGATTTCAATTCGTCACATTTGAGTCCTGTTAGTAGCGCCTTATTAAAGAGGTAAATCGTTTTCAATAAAATCGATGCCAAAACCTTTCAGCTCTTCCAATACAGGCAAATAAATATCTTCAAACACTGGGGCTAAAACACCTTTTTCAGAAATTTTATTTTCCAAAATCAATTTAACCCCAATGGCCAAAGGCAAGCCCACGGTTTTCGCCATGGCCGTATGGGTATTGCTCTCCCCTTTCAAGACCATGCTGGCTATTTGGGTGTGGGCTTGTCCATTTAAGTTGTAATCTATTTTATGCAACATCACCACCAAATCTTTGTCATTGGCTTCGAGCTTCCACTTCAGTTTCAATACTTCTTCTAATATTTGAGCCGAAGTTCCTATATACATTGGAACTGGCTCTTGGGAGAAAAAACCCAAATAGTCAATTTTTTCTATGGCATCGTCGGAACATTGGGTATACGCTTGAAGTTTGGACTTTAAGTTCCCCGCACCAGCAGGCAAATACATACCCAACCATTCGCTCATGGTATAGGAATTGGGCAAATGTAATACTTGGGAATCGTCGCATAAGCCCAAATCAACAAACACTTGCCAAGCCTTGCAATATCCGGATTTCCTGAATGTTCCGCGGATCATTTCATTAACTCCATTGAGTTTATACAGGTCTATGTACTTAAGTGAATCGCGGTTGGGATAAGCCTCTAAGCGCCCGTAGTTGGGGATATCAAAATCAATTGGTCTTGCAAAAACTTGGTGATAAGGCAATAGTTTCAAATGACCGTGTTCAAGAAATACTGCGGGCCCACCTTGAGCGGCTAAAACCACATTGCGTGGATTCCAAGAAAACTTGTATTTCCAAGGATTCTCACCGTCATCCTCATCGGCCACTAAGCCACCGCAATAACTTTTAAATCCATTTATAATTCCACCTTTCGCTCGAATTTCATCCATCATTTGCATGGCACTCATGTGGTCAATTCCAGGATCAAGGCCCATTTCATTTAAGAAGATTAAACCCTTATATTCCGCCTCGGTGTGCAAAGCTTTCATTTCCTCAGAAATGTAAGAAGCGGTTGCCAAATGTTTATTGTATTTCAAACACCATTTGGCAATGTGAATATGCAAAGCGGCAGGAAGCAAAGACACCACCATTTCTGAATTTTGCAGCAAGGGCAAAAGCACTGCTTCATCAAAAATATCGACGGTAGAAAAACTTGTTGCAGGCAGATTGGCCAATTGGGTAGAGGCATATTGAACATCTTTATCGCATACCAGTACTTGCATGTTTTTAACCTGAGCAAGATTGGCCAAATATTCAATTAAGTATAAGCTTGAGCGCCCAGCGCCTAATACAAGAATTTGTTTCACGGAGCAAATATAAGTGTTGCCCTTTATAAGTTTTGAAAACAGCCTTTAGATTATTACATTTGTTTATGAAAAAACCATTGTTCATTGTATTGTTTTTTTGTCTAAGTCAAGCTTTTGCTCAAGGCATAGACTATAAGAATTTACAAAAACAAGACAGTAGTATTTTCGTTTGCCATGCGCTAGACAGTTCAGACTTTGAGGCTTTGGTTCACAAATTAGAAGCTTACAAACCCGATACATTTACACAAAACAGGCACTTGTACCACTACGATTTGGGTATGGCATATTATTCACTTAGCAGTTTTAAAAAAGACAGCAATTACATGCGCAAGGCCGTGGAACAAATGCACTTCTCATTAGGTGTAGATCCTTATTATACAAGCAGTCTATGGAACGCAGCCCTTATGCATTTCTTCTTAAATGAATGTAAGAAGTCTAAGTATTACTTGGATATATATTGCCAACTTGAAAAAAAGCCTGTGGATAAGGGCAGTGTAAAAGCTATGAGGAATAGGTGTCGGTAATTACAAAAAAACTAGTGTTGTATTTAACAGTGAACACAATACGCAAGGCAAGACAAACTTTCTGACCAATATCATAAGCCACATAGAACATTATACTTTTTTAATTGTTAAGTTTGCATCCCGATATGAAAGAAAAAATTGCCATTATAGGCGGCGGATTGAGCGGATCTCTTCTAGCAATTTGCCTAGCAAAACGCGGTGCCCAAGTTGAATTGTACGAGCGCCGTGGTGATATCAGAAAAGGTCAAGCAGATGCTGGTCGTTCTATCAACTTAGCCCTTTCAACCCGTGGCATAGATGCCCTTAAACGTGTTGGTTTGGCCGAACAAGTGCTTAACGATGCCATTCCAATGAACGGCAGAATGATGCACAGTGTGGATGGCCAATTGGTTTACCAAGCCTATGGCAAAGAAGGTCAATACATCAATTCCGTTTCGCGTTCATTGTTAAACATCAAATTGCTTGAGCTTGCCGATGAATTTGAAAATGTAAAAATCCTTTTCAAACAAAAATGTGTGGCGGTTGATTTAAATAAAAATACGGCTGTAATGGAAAATGAACATGGCGAGCAAAGCCATATCACCGCTGATATTATTTTCGGTTCTGATGGTTCTTTTTCGGCGGTGCGCAACGAAATGCAAAAAACCAGCCGTTTCAACTATTCGCAGTCATACGAAAACTATGGCTACAAAGAGCTTGAGATAGTGCCTGGTCCCGACAACAGCTTCCAAGCCGAAGAACACGCTTTGCATATTTGGCCAAGGGGTGAATTCATGATGATTGCTTTACCAAACCCAGGTGGTAACTTCACTTGTACTTTGTTTTTACCCTACCAAGGCGAAAGGAGTTTTGATAAACTTCAAACCCCTCAAGAAATTGAAGTCTTCTTTAAAAAATATTTTGCGGATGCCATTCCAATGATGCCAAATTATGTGGAAGACTTTATGAGCAACCCTACCGGCAGCTTGGTCACCATACGCTGCAGCCCTTGGGTTAATAAAAAGTTTGCTTTGATAGGCGACGCAGCCCATGCTGTTATTCCATTCTACGGACAAGG
Organism: Bacteroidia bacterium; assembly: GCA_044357345.1. Taxonomy (GTDB): domain Bacteria; phylum Bacteroidota; class Bacteroidia; order NS11-12g; family UBA955; genus JABMMZ01. The sequence continues at coordinate 32,188 of JBIKPR010000022.1, read as the reverse complement.
CATGAATTGCAGTTTCGAAGACGTGAAAGAATTGGATGAAATTATAGAAGCCCATTACCCTAATTGGGACAATATCTTTAAAAACTACCAAGAGGCGCGAATTAAAAATGCCAATGCAATTGCTGATTTGGCTTGCAAAAACTTTGTTGAAATGCGCGATTTGGTTGGAAGACCTGAGTTTATGCGCTTCAAGAAAATTGACAACGACCTGTGTGCACACTACCCTGAATTGTACAAGAGCCAATACGAATTGGTTTCGTTTTCAAAAACATCTTACAAATATGCCCAAGACATGGGTTACAAAAACGAAGCATTAATTGCGCATATTATGGAGCACAATTTGGACACAGACCTAAGCAATGCTGCGCTTATTAAACCACTGATTGAACGTTTTGTTTTAAATTAAAACTCCCGATATTCTACAGAAAGCGCATAATTAACTATGCGCTTTTTTTTGGCAAATCTCTTCATACACGCCATCCCACAAAGCGATGCGTTGTTGCAAAGAGCGAATGCTGTATGCACTAGCTTCTTCCCAAAACGCAGGATTGTTTTGACACAAATGCTCGGTCATGGCCAAAGCCAAATGGCTGTGGTGGTCGCCATCCACTTCAATATGTCTTTCCAAATAGTATTTAAACACTGACACACTCTCAGGGAATGTTTTGTGCAATTCGTTCACCAAACTCATAAACATACCCGGAATTAAGTCCTCGCGGCCAAAGGTAAAAATAGCAGCCTGCAGATAGGCTTTTTCACTGCGTATCACTTCAAATGTGAAATCCACAAACTGGCGTGCAGCTGCTGGAGTATTCGATTCTTGGTAAGCAGCGTCAAAACTATAACCTTGTTTAATGGCTTCAATAAAATTTAATATTGGTCTTTCGTTGGCACCGCATTGCTGCATGCCATCGATGTACAATTCAAAATGGCTTTTGCGCACACCATTGGCATCCACATCAGACTCCTCACCCACCACAATTTCGTTGATCAAATGACGGGTATCTGCAGAACCTTTGGGAAACCAAGGCACAGTGGTGCAGGTTAATTTATTTTGCAATGACTTAAGCAAAGACATAAAATCCCATACCGCATACACATGGTATTTCATGAAAATTTGCAGGTCGTTAAGGTCTTGTATTACTGAATAAACTTTATGGTTTATGATTTCTTGGCGAAGGGGCTCTATTTGGGCTTTAAGCTTCTCTATTTCTGTTGACATTTGGGCGAGATAATACTATTTTTTAGTAGTAACAAAGATGGAGGGGAGAAGTTTTGGGAAACTTAGAGATATTTAGGGAAAAGGGTCTAGGGGAATAGGGTTGAGCTCTATTCTTTTTCTAACACAAATATCTGTTTCAAATTCTCGCCCAAACTGATCAAATAAATACCTGCTGCTAAATCGCCAATTTCAATGATTGAATTCTCTGAAAATATTTCCCCTTTTAAAATTGTTTTACCAGTATGGTCATAAACCACATAAGAGGCGCCTAAAAGCTTTTTATCTACACTTACATTGATAGCACTTTGGGCAGGATTCGGAAAAACCGAAAACAGAGGCGTATTGTTTATTTCATTTAACACTAAAGACCCACAGCCTCCTGAACTTAATAAACTTGCTCTTGGTGCAACTGCAGCTGTCGCTCTAATTCTATCTTTCTGGCCCTGTGTAAATCGGTTTACCAATGGACAATAAGACATAAAATTATACCGGCTATTGTCCCATACGCCATTAGAGGTACATGGATTATTTGCAACACAATCCCCTTGTTTGTGGGGTGGTGTATCGCAAATACGGTCTCCATTTACAAGACAATTGGTGTCTATTGGACAAGAAACATTGCCACCATCACCATTGAAGGTATGGTAAAGAAAAAATCCATGACCAATCTCATGGGGTAAAGTTCCGCTGTTGCTTGTCATAGAGGTTGAAACGATAACCAAACCATCGTAAAGCCCCCCCACTGGATAGGATGCATAGCCAACAAATCCACCATTGCATATTTTGCTAACGACCCAAATATTATAATAGTCAGAAACAGGCCATCTGCTTAAATCCTTTATCGTTTTTTCAACAGCTCCACTGCAGGTATTTCCGGTTGGAGCTACCCCATTTGCTAGATAATTTGGCACACTTGAACCATTGATTCGATTTATACCATTGGTTAAATTCCCATTGGGGTCTTTGCTTGCGAGGCAAAATTCCAATTCCACATCAACACCCAAACCATTTGTGTTTTTAAAACGGTCGTTAAGTCCTGAAATGGCTTGTTGAATTTGAATGTCTGAAATATTGGTAGCCGTTCCGACCGCCTCTCCCAAATGCACCACATGAACAACAACTGGAATGCGGTAACGGGTAGATCTAAATTTTGAATTCGCTTTATTTTGCGCACTTATTTCAATTTGAGATTCAAGTAAAAGTATTTGATTTCGGTATACTGAATCTGATTCCATCAGATTATTATGGGTATAATCGGTAGCGCATCCAAAACTTTGTCCAATACCATTTATTTGAAAAAGCAAAAGGGAAATTATGAGCAGAATACAATTTGAAGGTTTTGCCATTTTATTTATAGTTAATAATGAGCCAAAGCTAAGCATTACAGCCTTAAAAAAAAACCACCCCTGGAACTTTGGAATTTAAAGTACTCTATTAATCAAAATAATTCAGCCCCTACAGGGCAAGTATAATGTCGCTCCGATGGAGCTATACCTTCAAACAAAATCCCAGTTGCCCTATCCTAGCAATTTATAGTTGTACTTGAAACTACTAAACTCCCCTTAAAATTAAAATGAATTCATCGTCATTTAATATCTAGTCCTTGAAATACAACAATCCATTGACCGACGAATACCCCATCACTTCGCCTTTATCATTGCTCAATTCAAGCAATTTAAATGCAGATGATTTGTTTCCTTTCTTTGGCAAATACAACACATCCGTTGGCCGGTATTTCAAAACCAAGGGAACCGTTTTGTAGCGGTGGTCATTGTTGAGATAAGGTTGCTGATTGAGGGCAACCAGAGCACTGTACAAACTGTCTTTTTTCAACACATAAAACGTAGATGCTTCAAGGTAGCCACAGTTTAAGAAAATGCTGTCGTAAACAATGGGAAAAACAATTGAATTATTTGAGTGAATGATGCCAAATTTACCGGCCTTTTTAACCACCCAATAATCGTCGAGGTATAAGCGTCTTCCTTCTGGCTTTTGATCATTCATCCAATTGATTTTTTGGTAAGACAATGGAATTAATATTTCACCATTTATGTCCATGAGTCCAAACGCCAATTGATTAATCTCATTGCGGTTACCAACAATAAATTGATAACGCTCGCCTTCCGGCATTGTGGGATTAAAAATCTGCTCTATAGAATCGTAGCCTTGTGCAAGTGGATTTATACCAAGCATTAAAAACTGCTTCCCATTTTGCATAAATTTAACATAATTATAAATGGCATAAAGACCTGAATCGGTTTGAACCCTATAGGAAGGTTCAGACTGGCTGTGTTTGTAATAGGCCACTTGAATATTGCTGCTCCCGTTGGGCAATTGCACGGGAACACTGCTTCGAATCGTCTTATAGCGTCCATTATAATACCCTTGATCAAAACTTTCAATACTCAATTTCCCATCCTTCCACATAAAGGACCCTTTTTTTGCAGCCGCTTTATCAAGCTGCCTCTCGCGTATGGATACAGGCACATCCCCATATCCCATATCACCACCGTCTCCAAATCCGTAGCCACTATTTGCTTGTTCGCGCACATCATCCAGACTTGAACCTTTCTTTACAATGCGCAAACGTTTTAATTGCACATCGTAATCTACCAACACATAGGTATAACCATAGGCATCGCGTTTGCTCAATTGTAATATCATGCCATCATCGGAGGCCGATGAACTTTTGGCATCGATGTCAGAGCATTTTGAGATGAGAATTCCCGAAAGAGCAGGATTCACACGGTTGTAATAATAAACGCAACGCATGCCCAAAGAATCGTCAACATCAAAAATAAAATGCGAATCATACCCACTGTATTCAGCGCCAGGGCTCGACCATATTTGACGGTTGTAGGTATACCCCTTTGGTAAAATATTTTTGCCTTTTAAAGTAAATATCTGAGCATAATCGTTGTTGCTAAATGCGAGGTAATACGATTGTTCAATACAGGTGATTTTTGCATACTGGGGTTTAATAATTTCTTGTGCCCCAGCAATTCCAATCAGCTGGTCTTTCTGCACATAAAACACATTCCATGGCAGGTTGTACTTTTTGGCTTTGAAAAGAGAATAGTCGTTTTTATATAGACTAAACTGAACCCCATCGTAGTGAGCAGGCAAAACCATTTTGCCCAAGGTATCAGACAAACCCCATTTATTGGCCACACGGTAAGGGATTAAGAGACTTTGGGTGCGTAGATTGTTGATGAACAAAAAACACAGAAGGAACATTAGGGCAGATCGTTGAATGCGCATAAGAAAGGGCAAAGGTCGGGTTTTTTGTTAAAAGTTAATGGTTATTGGTTATTGGTAAAACCGTTGTCGATGCCTGAATAAGGTTGACCGTTTTAAACTAACTTTTAACATGTTTGCAGATTATACATCTGGAGTTGTTAGTTTGTTTGCTAAGATTTGGAGGGGTTAAATACCCCATCAAATCTTGATTTGCGTCTTATGACTCTGTCATCGTCAGCTTGTTTGCTGTTGCAATAATATCATTTTGTTTTCATATTTAATAGGCGTTTGTCGTTTTAACCTAATATGAGGTTTCTCGTAGTTATACATTTGCACTGCATGGTCAACTTCTCTGATTAAATCTTCATAATTATATATTCTTTTGTGTTTTAAGTAGTTATTTTTTATAACCCCATTCATTCTCTCTGCTTTGCCATTATCCCATGGATATATGCACATGCTGTTCTTAATCTTGTTCTTTGCTGTTAATTTTAAGAACTCTTTGTCGTAATACTGACCACCTCCATCAGAATGAAATATAAGTCCAGTTAAATCTACATAGGCCCTTGTTTTTATAGCCATTTTAAGCGCTGGTAAAGTAGTTTGCTCTGTGCTTAACTTATTTGATGTTGAATGTCCTACTATGCGGCTAGAGCATGCATCTATTATAAATGTGATGTAATAAAAACGGCCGTTTAATTCATAATATGTTATATCACTAGTCCATATTTTATTCAATCTTTCAGCCTTTACATTTTCAGTCAGATTTTCAAATCGTTTAACCCCACTGCTATCTGTTGTTCTACGCATATTTCTATTCTTCTTGCTGTATAGTCCTGATTCTTTACACATGAGCTCGAATGCATCTCTGCCTATAAAATCTGGCATAAGTTTATAATACATATCTCTACAGCCCATTGTTGGATGATCTTGACGTATTCTGCCTACCATATTAAGCAATTGCAAGCGCTCATCACGTTTACGGTTGCTTCTGTCTAGGATCTTGTGAACCGATTGCTTTGATATGCCTATTGCCGCATAAAGCGTATTTAAACTGAAGGGGTATCGTTCTCGCTCTTTCCAGTAGGCTTCGATGGTTTTTCTGAAAGTTTTTTTTTGATATCAACGCCATACATTTCCTCGGCGATATCAATCATCTTGTCTTTGAAATCTAGTAAGATCTGCTTTTGGCCAACGATGCGTTCTAATTCTGCAACCTTACGCTTTAATTCAAGCAACTGCTTAGTGTCGCTCTCTGATTCTACAATAATTCGTTCTTTTTTACTTTTCATACTTCCATACTTTGCGAGCCACTTATATATCGCTACACCAGACAACTCGTACTGTTTACAAAGTTCGGAAACTTTTGTAATACCCATCTCTAATTCTTTTACTTTTTGAATTTTAAAGCTCTCGCTAAATGTTCTTCGGCGTCGCTGCGCCTGTGTTAATGTGTTTGTTTCTCTGTTTGCCATATTTTTTAACCAATTTTATTCCTAAAAGTGGTCAACTTATTTCAGGCACTGACAGAAATCCCAATCGCATTATCGATTGCCCCGCTTTGTACTCCGTGACTTTAGTGAAGGAGTGCCCTTGCTTCACCCCGTGACGTGTTCTTGCTTTGAAGAACTCTGTCACTGGGGTTGCTCTTGCTCCTTTCTTCCCGTATCTTCGCAGCCATGAAAATCCTCCTCAATGCCCGCGACTATATTCCATTTTTTGCCAATCAATTTGTTGAGGACGAATCGGAAGATATTGAATTCGATTACCAAGCCTACAACGATTTAATCAATTCGAACCGCGCGCACTTGCATGGTTTTGAGAGATACATCAGCCGTTTACACGACAGTTGGATTAAAGGCATAGAGGTGAAAGACGATTCTCTGCGAATTTCTTTGAACGATTTTGATACCCATGTGTTTGCGGATGCTTTGGTGGAAAAACACGATTTAAAAATCAAACATGAGGCGCTTAATTTCCCTTTGGTTCTCAATTTCTCAGGCAATCTTTCTTATAGGGCTTACACGGTTGTAGACGGCAGCGATGGCGACTTAAAGCCTATGTATATTGGCACACTTAACGAAGAATTGCCTAAAACCCAACAGTATTTGTATGAGCAAATTTTGGAATTGGATGCCGAGCACATTAAAATGGCTTTCGCGCTTTGGAATTGGGAAGGAAAGTATTTAATTCTTGAAGTCAGTGCCAATAACTTCAGTTTGGAAGAAAATCAAACAGAAAATTGGAACACCGTTTTTGAGGGTAAGTATCAAGAGGAGCTTGAGCATTTTGAACAATTGCGATTTAGCGCTTACCAAGATATGGGTATAGCGAAATGCCGCGAAATGTTAAAGCAATTTTACGCAGAACAAGGAAAATAAATACGGTATGGGTAGCTTCTCTAAAATTTCCACAACAATAAAATTAGAATGGTTCTACTTTTTATTGGTTTTACTGTTTGCGCTCTATGCCTGCCCAGGTTCAAATAAATCAGATTCTGTTTCTATAAAAAACGACCCGCTTTTAGCAAGTCAGAACACTGAAATTATACACGGCTGTAAGCACAGAACCATTGATTCCATTTTATTCAGTACCACCAAGAAGCTATTCCCTAAAACGGCAGAAATTAGCGGCATCAGCGACTTCAAAACAGTGGCTAAAAAACTCATGAACTGGGTTGAATTTGACAGCAATCAAGCAGTGCTAAAAATAAATTTCAGCAACGGAAAAACTTACAATTCCCAAGAAGGCGACTATTGCTCTTTTATTGCATATTATCCCAGTGAAGACCTCTTACTCTGTGAGGGTGGTCATACCTCTGATGTGAGTTTTAACCTAAGCACTGGCGAGACCACAGAATTGACAGGCAATCCACAATACATAGTCAGTGATTCAAAAAACGAATACCGTTTGAATGCCTATTTTGGTGGCCAAGAATGTTACACCTACTTTATTCAAAAAAAGATTAATGGGGTGTTTACCAAAGTCATTGATTTGCAAGCAAATTTTCCAGAGCTTTGTATTATTGAAGATGCCTTTTGGAGCAACGACAGAAACTTATTTATAAAGGCCATGGTAGGTGGTGATGTAAACGGCAATCCGAGTATCCAATATTACCAATTATCAATCATAGAAAAATAAATCCATGCGCGTAATTATACTTTTTATTTTATCTGTTTTTCTTTTCTCTTGCCAACCAAGCAAGAACAAACAAGAACTAAAAACCTATTTCACCTACAACGATTCTGTAGAATCTGCTGGGGTTAAAATGATACCTATACAAACCCCAATTGGGAACTTTAAGGTATGGACCAAACGCTTTGGCAATAACCCAAAGATAAAAATATTGTTGCTTCACGGCGGTCCTGCCATGACGCACGAATACATGGAGTGTTTTGAAACCTTTTTCTTGCGCGAGGGATTTGAGTTTTATGAATACGACCAACTAGGCTCTTACTACAGCGACCAGCCCAAAGACAGCAGTTTGTGGACCACCGAGCGATTTGTTGAAGAAGTGGAACAAGTGCGCAAAGCCATTGGTGCAGATGCTTCCAATTTTTACGTTCTTGGCAACTCTTGGGGTGGTATCTTGGCCATGGAATACGCGCTTAAATACCAAGCCAATATTAAAGGATTATTGGTGGCCAACATGATGGCCAGTGCCATTGAATATGGTCAGTATGCCGACAATGTGTTGGCGAAACAAATGGATCCAAAAGTATTGGAAGAAATCAACACCCTAGAAGCAAACAAAGACTTTAACAATCCCAGATATTTTGAATTGTTGATTCCGAATTATTACAAAGTGCATTTGTGCCGACTAAACGAATGGCCCGATGGATTTAACCGTTCAATGAAACATGTCAATTCAGAAATCTACACCATGATGCAGGGGCCAAGTGAATTTGGCATCAGCGGACGCTTGGCGAAATGGGACATTAAAGCCCGTTTGAAAGAAATTAAAGTCCCTACCCTAATGATAGGCGCAAAAAATGATACCATGGATCCAAAAGCCATGGAAGAGCAAAGCAAATTGGTACAACATGGCCGTTATTTGTATTGCCCCAATGGCAGCCATTTGTCGATGTGGGACGACCAAAAAGTTTTCATGGCAGGAGTTGTTAATTTTATAAACGATGTCAATTCAAATACATTTTAAACTATGTTAGACTTTATACAAAACTTAAAAACACGCAATGAAACCATGTTTTATTTTGGTTTGATTTGCCTCATCTTTTCAATTATTTGTTTGGTTTTAACCAAAACCAGCAGTGTACAAGTAAACAATGTGAGCGCTTGGTACAAACCTTTTAAATTTGCATCATCAACATTTCTATTTGTTTGGGCCATGGCTTGGTATTGCTACTACTTACCATCCTTCAACATCAATTTATTCAATTGGAGCATTATTGTGTTGTTGGGTTTTGAAATCATATACATTGCCATACAGGCTGCTCGCGGACAATTGTCGCACTTCAACATGAGCACACCGGCCTATGCAACATTGTATTCCTTAATGGCCTTTGCCGCCACTGCCGCGACGGTTTACACCGCCTATGTAGCCTATTTGTTTTTCACCACTGAGTTTCCAGAATTACCAACGTATTATGTTTGGGCCATCCGTTTAGGCTTACTCATCTTTGTAATCTTCTCTTTCGAAGGTTTCGTTATGGGCTCCAAGCTAACCCATACCATTGGTGGCGCTGACGGTGGACCGGGCATTCCTTTGCTCAATTGGAGTACCAGATTTGGCGACCCACGCATTGCGCATTTTATTGGCATGCACGCCTTACAGGTTTTGCCAATTCTCTCCTATTTTCTGTTTAAAAACAGCAAAATAACTTTTGTTTTTGCAGCCTTGTATTTCCTTTTGGCTTTGTTTACGTTGGTTCAGGCCTTGAAAGGAAAACCTTTGTTTAAAGGGAAAGAGGCTCAAATTGAAAACAAAATCTAGCGGTTGATTCAGAACATTCGACACTACGCCCTTTGGGTTCGGCATTTCAATTCTATGGAGATTTTATAATGTCGCTCCTACAGAGCTCAGATACCTGCGTGGAATTTTGTGTACCCCGTACCGTGCGACTTTAAGGAGCTCTGGTACCGGGGCTACAATAATTTAGCCCCTACAGGGCAAGCATCATGACGCTCCGATGGAGCTTTTCATCCAAACGAAATCAGCGCTCTGTAAGAGCGAAATTATGATTAACCGCCTTTGCGGTTTAAACTAAAATTGTTATCCAATTTGTATATTTAAGATTTTTGTCTTAATTTTGCAGACAAATGTCCAAAACTACGACTTTATCAAATCAAATTAAATTAAATGCAAGTTTAAATAAGGAGGTATTGCGCTTGATGAACTTAAGTGAATTCAAGTCCCATAAAACTGAACCCAACAAAGGCATTTCATATCAAGAGTTCATCAAAAATAAAATGCTTATTGTTTATGCAATTAGGGCTGGCATTCCCTACACTTTTTTTGAGCAAATTCAAGCCCACACGCCATTTACAGAAAATGATTGGATTGTTTTTTTAGACCTTTCTAGCAAATCATTGCAACGCTATAAGGCAGAGGCTTCACACACTTTCAAGCCTAGCCATACCGAAAAAATATTTGAGGTTGCAGAGGTCAGTGAATATGGTTTAGAAACCTTTGGCAGCATGGATAAATTCAAGTTGTGGTTACAAACACCCAATTACAGCTTAGGCAATTTAACCCCTTTGGAACTCCTGAAAGATTCATATGGAAAGGAAATGGTAATGGCTGAATTGACCCGCATAAACTACGGCATTTTGGCTTAATGGAAGTCTTCCGTTTATCTCGTCTTGCTTTCGCCAAACCGCTCTCTGGCATTGGCGCCTCTCTTAAAGGCGGACGATGGAATTCCATAGGTATTGAAATGATTTACACCGCTCAGAATCGTTCATTGGCAATGGCTGAAGTGGCGGTACATTTCAGTTTGGCTTGTATGCCCGATGATTATGTGATGTGTGGAATCAACATCCCTGATACACTTAAAATAAAAACAATAAAGGAAGGGGACTTGCCGAAAAACTGGCGAACATTTCCCCACCAAAATAACACCCAAAAATTTGGAGATAAATTCATTTTAGAAAACAAATATGTGGCCTGCAAAATACCCTCAGCAGTGGTAAAAGGCGACTACAATATCCTAATCAATCCAAGACATAAAGACTTCAAATTGATAAAGATTGGGCACATTGAAAAGTTCCCATTTGATGAAAGGCTATCAAAATAACAACTAAGCTACCGGATTTTCACCACCATCTTTTTTAGGCGCATCAACAGGGTTGTTGTTCCTTGGTCCATTGTTCCTATTGTTGTTGCGGTTGCGGTTCTCAGGGTTTTTATTCGGATTAGGGCCGCGGTTTTCAGGACCTTTATTTTCATTTGGATTCCTGTTCTCGTTGGGCTTTTTATCTTCGTTAGAACCTTTATTTGGGTTTGGTCCTGCAGGTCTGTTGTTGTTGCGCTGGTTTGGATTTGGCCCACGGTTCTCCGCATTGTTCCTATTGTTTGGATTAGGTCCTCTGTTCTCAGAATTATTGTTCCTTGGACCTCGGTTCTCAGGATTGTTGTTTCTGTTCTCAGGGCCTCTGTTATCAGGACCATTGCCAGGGTTACGCTTGTTTTTATTGTTTTGCCTTGGCTGCTTCTTGTCCAAACGGGTAATGTCATCACTGGCCAAATCGGTGGCTATGTATGGTGCATTCTGACCATCAGAATCTGTTTTGGCTTCTACAACCTCGCCTACCAATTCAGGTGCCTTTTCACCACGGGCATTCATTTCTAAATACTGGTTAATGGTGTCAAGCGGCATACAAATCCAAGTGTGTTCTTCTTCGTAAACAAACCAAGTTAGACGTTTTAAAATATCGGTCTTCACCATAAAGGCAGCACCTGTAACGGTTTCTACACGAACGGTCTTGGCTTTTGGAAACTCATCCAAAGCTTCCATATAGGTATCGAGTTCATAGTTCAAGCAACATTTAAGCTTGCCACACTGACCCGACAATTTCAACATATTAATCGAAAGGTTTTGGTAACGCGCTGCTGAGGTATTCACCAATTTAAAATCGGTTAACCAAGTTGAGCAACACAATTCACGTCCACAAGAACCAATACCACCTAGGCGAGATGCCTCTTCACGGTAGCCAATCTGACGCATTTCAATGCGCAGTTTGAACTCTTCCGCGAAGCGTTTGATCAGCTCTCTAAAGTCGACACGGCTTTCAGCGGTGTAAAAGAAAATAACTTTCTTATTGTCCCCTTGAATTTCGATATCGCTAAGTTTCATTTCAAGCTTCAACATCAGAGCAATGGTTCTTGCCCTTTCAAGCATTTTCACTTCTCTATACTTAGCTTCTTGATAACGCTCCAAGTCTTTATCCGTCGCTTTTCTTGAAATGGTTTTAATCATATCAGAATCTTCGCGAATGCCTCTTTTCTTCAGCTGCAAACGCACCAATTCCCCGGCAATCGATACGTGTCCAACATCGTAGCCCATTTCGGACTCCAAAACTACCGCATCACCTGTATATAATTCTAAACCATTTCTATTTTTAAAAAACTCTTTACGACTCCCTTTGAATCTAATTTCTATGATATCAAAAGGTATATAGTTATCTGGCATAGCGGTATCGCTAAGCCAATTGTAAACATTTAATTTATTGCAACCACCGGTGCTGCATGAGCCATTGCTTTTACAGCCTGCTGGCGCACATCCTCCGGTTGTTCCACAACTACCACATCCCATTTTCTTATATTTATATTTTTAATTTGTCTTGTACGGTTCTGGCATTCTAAGACAATTTTTAAGTTTCAAAGATAGGTTAATTAATATTAATTTTACACTACCGTTGCGGTCGATCTCGAATATCGCCTTGTTAAATCCGTCGTATATTTGGCTGATGTTTCCAATATGTATAAACTTAGACAGCTTATTGGCAAACTCCAACTCAGCCTCTGTGAGCTTGTTGTTTTCTGGACGGTGACGCACAAGTAAAGACGAACGCAAGAGGTGCACACCATAGTTTAAAAACAACTTCAGACCCTCTTTGCCCTTGTCGGTGTAAGCATCCATATCTGAAATAATCTTACTGACATTGCCTTGGTAACAATCCAAAAGCCATTGGCGAAAATCATCAAACTGGGGGTTTTCAATTTCCCCAGCCAATTGAATAGCCTTACTCAAATTCCCTTCTGCCATCAAAGCCGCATTGCGCGCCAAATCAGGATTGGCAATATTTCTATCCACCAAATAGGAATTTATTTCTTCGTACGAATACGAAGGTATGCGGGTAAACTGGGTTCTAGAAATGATGGTGCTAAGAATCGACTCCTGGTTTTCTGTTACCAACAAAAACAAGGTCTTTTCCGGCGGCTCTTCTAAAAGTTTCAGTAAAACATTGCCCTCTTTTCCTAGATATTCTGGCAACCAAATAATTAATACTTTAAACTCAGATTCGTAGGGCTTCAGAGCCAATTTACGGATAACATTCCTACATTCTTTAATTGGAATATTGGGCTTTTTGTTTTCTGCATTTAAAGAAGCAAACCATGAATTAAGCGTGAGCATAGGATCGGCAATCAATGCCTTTCTAAATTCATTGATAAATTCATCGCAGTTGATATCGGCTCCAAAAATCGGAAATGAAAAATGCAAATCAGGATGCACCAAGTTTTGATACTTCAAGCAAGAAGAACAAACCCCACAGCTATCGTGTTCCCCGCGGTCAAGGCAGGATGCGTATTGTGCATAAGCCACAGCAAGACCTAAAGCCCCGTTGCCTTCGCGACCGATAAACATCTGAGCATGCGCAATCCTTCCCTGTTTTATACTGGATACAAAACCTTCTTTGATTGCTTGGTGGCTATGGATGTCTGCGAATTTCAATCTTGCAAAAATATTCAATTTGAACTTAAGTTTTTCGTTTGTGCCTAACTTTTACAAAAAACATGAAATAAAATTTCATTGATTCAAAAACAGATGCTTAATTGTTCCTGAAAAACATCGAAAAACAAGTCTTAAAATATTTCTGGCCTTAGGGTATAAGCTGAAAAATCTTCTTCAGAAAGCAACAAAATATCTTGAACCCAAACCTCCGTATTTTCTTTCAAATCGCTGTTCTCATCTTCCGACAAACGCGAAAGCAAACGGCCTTCAATGGCCATGCGCTGACCTGGCTCTAAATGTCTTCTCACAAATTCGGCCGTCTTACCTGTAGCACACAATTTGTGCAGCTGTTTTTCTGTCACCATTATTTCACCGTCCAAATGGAAAGGATGTGTTTCTTCACAGGCAATAACCCAACGCACAATAGGGTTTCCTTTTGCTGTTACTCTAAATTCAAATGCGGGCCCTGATTCTCCAATCAGCTCAACGCGGTTTTTGTGTTTGTCCATATCGAATGCAAAGGTGGACTTGGCAGACGAATGAAGGCATTTTTAAACAATTAAAATCGACTATAAGCAATTAGACAAGACCTTAAAAAATGTCTTTAATTGAATTTATAAAATCCCATATTGCAGCAATACCCGCCATATTTTATTAATCAAAGAATCTTAAATTTCACCTTATATTTGCTCAACCAATGAAACGCTCATTCCAGAAAATCGTCTTTTTATTTTTAAGCTGCCTTTCATTTTTTACAAATATTAAGGCACAGGTAATACTTAACAAAAGCATTACCCCAGTATTTGGCAGCCGAACACTATTCATCAGCATTGACTCCGCATTTTACAAACCGGGTCTATCCGGCAAAAATTGTTTATGGGATTTTAGCGACCTGATCAGACGCGATAGCACCTATTTGTACTACGTAGATGCAAAACAAACGCCTTACAATTCCTATTTCAATTTTGCGAATATAGCCATGACAACCGACCATCAAAATTTCGACTATTTTAAGTTTGACGAGAATGGTTACTACAGTTTTGGAAGCATGGGGTTTGACGCAAGCGATGGCACGAAAACATACAGCCACTTTTTACATGAAGATCAAATGTTGAAATTCCCCATGCAAATGGGCGATTCATTTAACACTGAAAACAAACGCATCAGCGAATACATTGGCACATATACCAACCATCAAAGCATACAAACAAAAATAAAAGCCGACGCCTTTGGCACTTTGATTCTTGGCAAAGATACTTTTCGCCAAACTTTAAGAATTCATGAGACAACGGTGTTTAATGATTCATTTAGCAACGGCGAACGCAGTGTATTGTCCAAACAAATCTTAGACAAATACCAGTGGTATTGCAACGGCATTCAAGCACCTTTGTTGAGTTTAGACCAAACAATGCGCGTGTACAAAGGCGATAGCAGCATTCGTTGCAGCAACAGCATTGCGGGAATCGAGAACAATGTAGGGTTTGAAAACCCGTTTCCTATCCGATTGGTTTATAACAAGACGACTGATGTTTATGAAATATACTTTGAGTCAGACAGAGATCAAAAGATAAACATTCAAGTCAATTGTTCCAGTTGTTTGGATGCCAGCAAACAGAAAAGTAAGCGTAAATTAAAGAACCCCAATGCCTATGTTTTTGACGTAAAAAAAGGACCTAACATCTTAACCTTAAAGTCATCCGAAGTGAAAGTTAATTCTATGTTTGGAGAAGTTATAGAATTAATGATTGAAGGTGACGGAAGTCAAGAATTCCTTTATTTGCTGGTTCCTTAATCAGGAACGTATTCTCAAATTCACAAATCAAAAAACCTTCAGCTAGTATAATGCTGAGGAGATTTTATTCAAGATAAAATATTCGTTAGTTTATCAATAAGAGTAAGCTCTGGCTTGTGAAAAAACAAACCAAAATTTCCATCCTTTCTTACCCCTCTTAAAAACAAATAAAACACGCCCCCAAAATCAGTTTCGTAATTAAAATATGCCTTGCGCATTTTTAAATATTTACAAACTGCACTGGCGTAAATATGGTATTGCAAATGGTAGTTGTTTTCATCCATCGCCGCCCATACTTCGTCCTGCCCATAATCTTCCAATCGATCCCCTAAAAAGTTCGACTTCCAATCGAGTATATAATATTTACCTTCATGCTCAAAGAACAAGTCAATTTTACCATTCATCATGCCTTCTAATTGATCAAAATTTCTCAAATGAAAGGGCACTTTCTCCGTTGACAATTGTTTGATGGCTTGCGATTGAAAGGGCTTCACACTGAAATCAAATTCGAACTCATTCAAACGTGCCGCATTGCCCACTTCCGAAAGTTTGAAACTTCTCTGTCCATCGTTCAAGTCTGTCTCCGTTACATGGTCCAACAAATTCAACAAATGTTCATTGTACAATTCTTGATTCACCAAAGCCAAACGCTTCAAGGAGCGCTTAACGATTTTATCCCAATGGTAGCGGTCGTTAAACGCAATATTCTCAAATATACTGTGCAATAAATTTCCAGTAAATGCACCCTTCTTTAATTTCTTAAATATAAAATCGCCGTACACATCCTGTCCAATCCCAGAACTTAATTTCGGAACTATTGGGTGCTCAGGATTTAGAAAGGTATAACTCAATTTGCGCCAATTCACTTCCTGTAAACTAAATCTATTGGCTTTGGCATATTCAATAGGAAACTTCTTTTCATCCGACCTGTAGCGGAAAGAATCGTCCATTTCTATGGCTTCTATAAACTCAATTTCTTCTGGTTTTACTTCTTCTATAGCGCGAAGAATCGGATCCAAAGCGGAACCTGTTTTTTGTCTGCTTGAAGAATTTTCGATTACATAACATTTATATTTCGCTCGGGTGATTGCCACATAAATTAAACGTCTGTTTTCTTGCTGCAACTGTAAATTCAGTGCTGCATTTTGCTCCTCGCTCAATAAACGTGGATTCCCAAAATAATAAACCGAATTCACTGGGTCTCTAAAACTTGGATACCCTTTTACCATTGGCTGCAAATCCAAATAAGGGGCAATAACCACATTGTATTCTAAGCCCTTACTTTTATGGATGGTTAAAATCTTTACCGCATCCTCATCGCTTTCTATTCTTTGCTCAAATTCATCGCCCGCTGCTGCCGAATTCTCTATGGCTTTTTGCAACCAATTGATCAATTCGTTGGGTGCGTATTGGTTAAATGTTTGGGTCTTGTGCAAGATTTCCAACAACTGCAAAACATTTGACAACTGTCGTTCTCCATTGGAATGGTCTTGCGCCAACAAATGGGTCTTTACTTTGTAATCGCTGATAAAACGCATCAACATTACATAGACCCCATTTTGTATCCATGATTCTTGGTAGGACTTAAACTGGTTTAACACATATTCCTCATTGATGTTTAAAACGTCTTCCAATTCTAAGCCACTCAGATTGCTTAACAAAGCCTTGTTGATATTCGAACGGCTAATCTCAAACACCGCGCGCAACACATATAAAATCTCTTTGGCTTCGGTGGTCTCCGACAACTTGGTCTCGTCGATAGTGATAGCAGGTATATTCGACTTACTCAATACTTGCTTGATTAATTTTCCTTCAAAATTACTGCGCGCCAAAATGCCAATATCAGAAGGCTTTATCGAACGCTTAACGCCTTTTGAAACTATTCCGTACCCATTGTCTCCCAATAATTGAACGGCTATGGCAGCTGTTGCATTGGCTATTTTATTTTTACTGCTTTCCTTGATAATGCTCATGGGTTTTTCAAGCCCGATTCCACTTACAAAATCGCCTTTCTGATTGTCCTTAGGTGCATCAACATGAATGTATTCAATGGCATCTGCAGCGCCTCTAAACTCAAAAGTATCGAAGTCTGACTTGGGTTTGAAAAAGGCATTTTGCGCCGCCACTATCGCATCGCTTGAACGAAAGTTAGTGTTCATCCCATACACATTGTTCACCATTTTTTTGGCACTGAAATAGGTGTTTATATCCGCCTTGCGCCATGCGTAAATCGATTGTTTAGGATCGCCAATGAAAAACAAAATGGAAGGTGTTTCAGAAAACAAATGGCTGAAAATTTCATACTGCATTTTATCGGTATCCTGAAATTCATCGATAAACACAGCCTTGTATTTGATGCGCAAGGCATCGCGCAAACCAACATGGTTCCTCAATACAACTGCTTCATACAATTTCTGAATCATGTCGTCGAAGGTTAAGAAACTGTTTTTTTCTTTTAACTGTTTTACCTCCTCAACAATTTTCTCTAAAGCAAATTGCTGTAGCTTATTAGTAAACAAATCCATTGCCCTCTGTAATTCTTCCTTCGGCCCCTGGGCCTTGTCTAAGATCTCCAAAAGTTCTCCAAAAATTTTTGCAACATAGTTCTTGTCACGGTCTGTTAAAACCCGTTTAAACAAGTCATCTAAGTTGTCTAATAATTCAGGGAAGTCTTTCTTGGCATGGGTGTTTGCCAAGACTTTCTCCATCAATTCATCGTAATTTAATTCCACATAGCTTGAGGCTTCTTGCATGATCGCTGCTATCCTCACCTCTATTTCGGCTAAGCTTGCTAAAATTTCCTTTTGCTTTTCTGGCTTTAAAAAGTCTGCTTCATAGGGCCCAACTTGAACCATGATCTGCCCCCCTAATATGTTCCTCGCAAATTGCTTTAAGTCTTCTCGCAAAAATCCTTCCTCCAAATACCCCAACAATTCGGTTTCCAAACAGGTTATTTCTTTGCGCCAAAACTGGTTTACCGCCGACTCTAAAACAGCATTCAACTCAACCTCACTGGTCGCACCTGAACCAAATATTTGATTGGTTTCGAATGCATATTCATTCAAGGTTCTTTGACAAAAACCATGTATGGTGTTGATGGACGTTTCATCCAAAAACAAAATGGCGGTTTTCAAACGGCGCTCTACTTCTACTTTCCCAAAACGGGCAAAGGATTCAAGCACCAAATCATTTATTTTTTCATCGTCTATCTTCTGCCCCACACTGGCCATGTGCGCCAAGCGGATAAACAAACGCACCCTGGTCTCCAACTCTGCCACCGCAGCCTTGGTAAATGTTACCATTAAAATTTCTTGAATGGGAATGTTTTTTTCCATCACCAAGCGCAAAGCCAAGATGGCTATTGAATAGGTCTTGCCCGTTCCCGCACTCGCTTCAATTAAATTACTGCCTTGCAAAAGCACCTGCCCTGCATCAAATTGTTTTACTTCCATAGTTTGCTTAGTTTGGGCATTAAACTGTTAATTCTTCCAAAAATAAAGGCATTGTTGTGCTCAAATTTTTCGGCGTGTTCCACTTCGAAAAAACCATATTCCAAGGCCTTGCTGTTGTATTCACTGCCCTTGAAAAAGAAGTTTTTAGGATTCTCTGGCAATAATTTCACCATACTTACAAAAGCTTCTGGTCCTTTGTTGAAATAGTTTAATGGATTGCCTGGCAAAGCAGGGCAGAACATAAATGGTTCTTGGTATGCTGATTTAAAAAACTCTAAATATTGTATCAATTCTTGTTCTGCTTCTGCCTGTGAAATGGCATTGCGCTTAAACCAAAAATCTTTATTCCGTTTTAGATCAATAAAACAAAAATCCAAAGCATTTCCGGCTGCAGTTAACACCAGATATTCCAGATAAGCAACCACCACATGTTTCTTGTTGTTGCTGGAATCTGACCAGGCCAAAAACATTTCTCCATACACCTCTGACTTCCCACTTAAAATGTGTCCAGCTAGCTTAAAATTGAACGAAACAGCACTTGCTGCTTGTCCTTTGGTTTGTGCTTCTATTAAAGTTATCTTGACCTGCAGGTCTTGCAAAAACTTTTGAAACACCAATTTCCCGGCATTCATTAAAGGGAAATTGCCCATTAGATTTTGACGCTCAAAATACGGCTCATATTGATCGGCCGGAAGCTTCAACAAGTCGTCTTTTATTTTCCAATTGCTCAAAGCATCGAAGTCGAATACTTCTGTATCTGGCAATAAAATGGATTCTTCTCTGTAGTAAATCCCCAAGCGTTTATTGAAATAAAACTTAATGGGGTCTTTAATAAAATTCAAAAGTTCAGATAGGGCAATTTCATCAAAATTTAATTCGAGCGCACTGCTTTCGGCTTTGGCATCCGCATCCTTGCTGGCATAGTTCGCATCGCTTAAATAGGTCTTCAGTCCCGAGCCATTGAAGTACTTCTGACTAAAGCCTTGCAGTGGATGAACGCTTACAATCTGCTCGTACAGATTCTTGTCTGTTTTGTTTACCCCCTGAACGATATATTCAATCAACTCATCCACCAATGAGGAAGGTGGAATTGGCACTGCATCTTTGGCACTTCGACCAATATAGCTGACATAGAAATTTTGTTCCGCCGACAATATGGTTTCCAAAAACAAGTGCTTGTCGTTGTCCTTCACATTTCGATCGCCCTTGCGTTTCTTTTGCTCAATGAGGTTAAAACTCGGCTCGTTTTCTTTGCGCGGAAACTTATCGAAGTTCATTCCCAACATAGCCACCACCTTAAATGGAATGCTTCGCATTGGAATGAGTGAACAAAATGTTATACCTGCGCTGGCGAATGACTTGGCCTTGGTTTCTGTGTTTAAGACTTCTAGAAAACTGTGTCTGAAAACATCAAAACTAATTGGCTCCGCACTGATTTCTTCAAAAGAACTCAAGCGTTCTAAATACTGAATCAGGCGGTGGTAATCGTCGTCCTCTTGTTCGCTCGATTGAAACACCAAATCTTCCACCAACTCTTGTATGTATTTCCCCCAATCGACTACGCTCATAGCGGTATTGCGCTTTAAGAGGGTACGTTCCAATTCTTGCATAAAATACCAAAAACGGATGAGGTCGTAGGTATCTGAACCTTCAAAGGCATCGAGCGGAATTAAAGTTTCTCCATCAATATCCACTATGGTTTCTCCACTGATGCAAATGCCGTATAAAATGCGTTTTAAACCATAATCCCAACTCAACACATGGGTTCCATTTTCTTTGTTGCCTCTTTGACCAAAACGTATATTGGCGGCTTCAATGGCGCGTCGTATCAAGGATACATCTTGAATACCAAAACGCTCTCTAATGTATTTTGATTCAAACAAAACCATAATGTCTTCGGTCTTGAAAGCTTCCAATTGCAAAGAAAGAATTTGCTCTATGGCATTGAATATTGAATTGCCAACATTGATGTGCTCGTCGGCTATGGTGTATGGGAAACGGTAAGGGGCATTGTCAAATACTGCAAGGATATAGGGTGCATAGGTATCGATATCGCTGGCCATTACCACAAAATCGCGGGGTGAGTAATCGTTGTTTCTATGCTCCACCAAATCGACCAAGTAGTTGTATAAAACTTCTACCTCGCGCACGATGGTGTAACAGGCATTTATCTGCACCGACCCATCACTCAAATCGCTTTCATTAAGTTCTACCCGAACCTCTCGATCGGCATTGTTAAAAATATCGTATTGGATTTTCTGCAACAATGAAACTGGTTCTGAAGGTTCTTCGGCCAAATCATCGTTGTAGCTGTTGATGTACATTTCGTCTTGAAACAAGAGCGAAAAACTGTCTTTAATAATCGTGCCCCAACTGTTTAACAACTCATTTCCTTGGGTTCCAAAGGTGTTGTTCTCTCTTTTAATTTTAGGAAACTTTTGGACAAAACGGGCAATTTCTTTCTCCGACTTATCTTCCAACCAATACATGGTGGGGGCCGGATTTAAAAGGTAAAACCGTATGTCAATATGTTTCGCCAATTCATTGAACAAATTGAGGTAAAACGGGGTAATAACCGCTATACCAAAAAATTGTATGTGTGGCAAACTGCTCTTTAAAAGTTCTTGCTTTTCTTCTTGCTTAAGATGCTCAATGATCTCTTGAATGATATTGGTTTTGTCCAACATACTCTTGTTTACAATTTCTTGCAAACGCACCCAAAGGTATTCTTGAAAATCGTCTACCACGTTGACCAATTCTGTGCGGCTCCATTGTTCAATGATTTCTGGGCGGTAAATTTGATACTGGTCGAACAAGTCGGCAAGCTTTGAAGCCAAAGCGATTTGCTTCACATCATTGCCTGAATAATACTTGGCAATACCTGAAAACTTGTCTTTAAATACTTGTTCTGATAAAATATGGTATAAATTCCATTTGATGTAATCGACCCCCAATATCGGCTTGCTAAATCCACCCAACAAATAGTAAATTTTTGAAATCAAATCACTGGGTTTTCCAAACACCAAATTGGCTGCAATACCGAGGTGCTCTGACAAACGGATTTTCAGCCAGTTGTTCATCCCCTCTGTTTGCGTAATGATTTGCTCGGGTGCAAACACATTGGTTTTATTCTGCTTTAAATCGCTGGCCATTTGAGCCGCCAGTTTGGGTAAAGCATTGGAAACAAATAATTGAATAGACATAGGATTAGTTTTCTTTTAAGCGTTCTACAATTCCTGAAGTTCTGCTAACCCCTTGGGCACAGGTTGAGCGCATAACCGCTGCACTGCATTGCAAGACCAAGCTTTCTTTGGCCCTAGTTACAGCCGTATACAACAATTCACGTGTCAGCAATTGTGTGCCGCTGGCTTCTGGCAATACCACCAAAACCTTTGGATATTCTGAGCCTTGCGACTTGTGTATGGTCATGGCAAATACTGTCTCGGCATGGGCGATATACCCCGGCATAACCGAACGAATGTTCTTCTCGCTGTCTTCAAACCATGCGCGCATATTGCCAGCATCGTCTTTGCGCACAATGCCAACATCGCCGTTAAACAATTTTAAATCGGGGTAATTTTTCGTAATAATTATGGGTCTGTTTTCGTAATAATCGTTGTTGGGATTAATTAAATTTTTCTTGCTCAAATAGGTTTCAATAGCCTTGTTCAAACTGTACAAACCCTGAACGCCTTCGCGCACCGCACACAGCACCCTTAATTGGTTAAACTTGTCCAATGCCTTTGCTACATCAGGCTCTTTTATGTAGTCGGCATAGCCAGCTATAAAGGCTTCAAAACCGTTTTGGTCTTTTTGGTCTATTAGCCCAATTCCTGCATAAGGAGTTTCAATAAATTCTTTCAAAGCCACCTCATCATTTTGTATAATGGCGCGGCTGAGTTTACCAATTCCACTGCTACTGCTAAAGCGGTGCGACTTCTGCAATTCCACCACATGGGCAAACAAGGGATGATCAGATTCCCCGATATGTCTCGGCTTTAACTGTCTTTCTTTGTCTGGTATAAATGAATTGATGCTTTGTATTGAAATGTCTGAAAACAATAAATTGCTGTCTTGTGCCCGGCATAGATCGCCAAACAAAGAGCCTGCTTCCACAGAAGCCAATTGGTTTTTATCGCCCAATAAAATGATGCGGGTATTTGGGCCAACAGCTTCCATCAATTTGGCAAACAAGGCCACATCCAACATCGACGCTTCATCCACCACCAATACATCGTAAGGCAAAGGATTGTCTCTATTGTGTTTGAAATTAATGCTTTCAGGCACATAGCGCAGCAAACGGTGTATGGTGTTTGGACTTAAATTCTTTAAGACTGTTTTAATGCTGTCATCAACTGGCAAATTAGTGTTCTTTAAACTCTCGGCCATGCGCATAGCAGCTTTACCCGTTGGAGCGCATAGAGCAATTTTGCATGCGGGATCTAAGTGCAACAAGACCGACAATATTTTCGCCACCGTGGTGGTCTTGCCCGTGCCTGGCCCACCAGTAACGATTGAAAAATAATGCAATACACTTTGAACAACCGCCACCATTTGCCAATCTACTTTTTCTTCGTCTGGCAAAGCGTCCAAACTATAGTCGGCTTGAAACTTTTCCAAAATTCCCTGCTGGGTTTTTAAGGCTTGCAAACGCTCTTGCTGGCATGAATCTTCAGCGGCTATAAAACCTTTAATGCGGTTCAATATTTGGGTTTCGTAATTGAAATACCTTTGCAGATACAAACGCTGATTGTAAACCACGAAAGGAAGAATTTGATTCTCTCCACTTGCCACAAATTTGCTTAAGGAAGACAAAGGCGTTTTCAATTCGGCCTCTTCAAAAGGGGTGTCTTTTAACTGCGCCTGAACATCAGCTTCGTGAATACAGATATGACCTTCTTGCATTTTTTTCGAAAGCAAATAGGCATAAGGCCTAAGTCGGGGCTCAGGAAAAAAGCTTGCAAATTGAAAATGCACATCTAGGTTATTCATCATACAATTATATTGATAAAATGAATTTACCTAACGTGATATTTATGCACGTTTTGAAAATTTAACCCACAGTACTTGCTCTAGTTTATTTTATAACGAAAGCCCAAATACAATTCTCTTCCTCTTGTTGGTCCCCAATTAAACGAAGTATCAAAATACGGGCTAAATGGGTTTTGCCAACTTACTATAGGTTTTAATTGTCTGTAGTCTAGCAAATTCTCGCAACCCATATAGACATCAAGGCGTTTCCATGTTTTACTCAACTGCAAATTAAATGTCGAATAGGGTTTCGATTGCTTGGCTTGTTGGTATTCTTCAGGATTTAAATCGGTATTCGGCAAGCGTTGTACCCCAAACCAATGCGCGTTTGCATCTATTCTCCATTTCTTCGTTTTTGGCACATACGAAACGGCCGCGAGTATTTTGTGTTTTGAATTAAAGGGCAACAAAACTTTTACACCATTCGTCTTCCTAAAAACATCCAAATAGTTGTACGCCAATTTTATTTCCCAACGTTTCCTATACTTTACATTGAGGTCGGTTTGAAATCCATTAGAGACCGACAATCCAGAAAAATTTGAAATAATGGCCTTAGTCGGCACGGCATCATAGTCTGGGAAAAACTGATTTCCAAATCGTGTTTGGTAAAAATCTACGGTTACAAATCCTTCTATTTTTTTAGTTTTGATTTTATGCATTAGATTGAGTCCCCAGTTAAATGTCTGCTCTGGATTCAAGACTTCTTTAAACACAATATCGCGAGAGCTCACCAAAAGTCCTATGTTTTCTGAAAACAAATTAACGGTTCGCCAACCTGTGCCTGCTGAAGCTCTTAAACTGGTCTTTTCACTGAGCTCAATTTTCAACATCGCCCTTGGTGTTAGTTTCCATGCAAACACGTTGTGGTGATCGGCGCGCACCCCGGTAATCAACGTAATTAAATCGCCCCTCCACTTAAAAATATTCTCCACAAAAACTCCTGGAACAAATTCTTGCTTCAAATAATTACCGGCATATGTGCGGCGTAAATTGGTATCGGTAAAACCAATATGTTCGTTGATGTTCAGACTGCGCAAGGACAAACCAGTTTTAAACTCATGGGCAGAGCGCCATGTTTTTTCATATTGGGCATTGGCATACACTTGCTTTTGCTTGGCCTGGTAATGCACGGTTCCAAACCAAGAATTTTGCGCATGCAAAACGCCTGAAGCCGATACAGAAATGCGTTCATTTTCATTCCATCGGTAGGCCGTTTTTAAATAGGCTTCCCCTTGGGTAAATTTTACCAATTGTCCATACACCAAGCTGCTGCCAATGTCTTTATTTTTATCAAATTGCCATTGACCACCAACGCGTTCTTCATTAAATATTTTTGTACCCAACAAAAAACTAAAACCGTTTTTATTCTCATCGCCATATTTCAATTTGTCGTAAAACAAATAACGTTTCAAATGCGGTAAGTCTAAAAACCCATCGCCATCGCGGTCCCATTTCTGCGCAGGTTGCACCACGTGTAGGGCCGTTAAATTGCTCCATTTTCCTTTGCCAAAACGAAAATTGAGGTTGTGTTGGTTTTCTCCAAAGCTATTGACATATGTGTTCAAAAACAATTTTTCTCCTTTATCGGGACTTTTAGGCACCACATTAATTTGACCAACCATACTTTCGTAGCCTTGCAAAACAGAGGTGCTGCCTTTTGACACAAAGATATTGTCGACCAAAGTACCTGGCACACTGCTAATACCATATGTATAAGCCAAGCCCATAACCATTGGCATCCCATCCACCAATATCTGGTTGTACACACCTGAAAGACCCAAAATCCTCAGCTCTTTGGCATTGGTAATAATATTGGTGGTCATGGCTTGAACAGTGCCTTGGGTTTCAAAACAACCGGCCAAATCGCAACAAGCAGCCTTTTTTAATTCTGCTTGGTTGATCAATTCAGTTTTTACTACCAAGCCCGCCATCTTCGAATTGACATCATCGGTTTTTATGGTAAATCCTTTAATCGTTAGCACCTCTTTCAAAACATAAACCCTATTTGCATTTAATGGTTTGCGTATGGTATCTTCCATATAATTGGGGTGGTTCAGCAAGAGGTATCCAGCATCAAGCAATGATTCTTCCATACTAAAATAGCCCAAAGAATCGCTCAGCGCAATCACTTTTCTTTGCGCATCCAGTAACTGAACAGAAGCTATTGCCTCTTTTTTTTCATTCACTACTTTAGCTTTAAGCAAACCCTGCGCGTGCATAGACTTTAGCCCTGTTGCTAAACAGAGCATCAAAACGAAAAAGCGCATGCTTACGATTTGATTTTTACCTTGTGTACTTTGGCGTTCGGATCCTCACAAGTACCCGTATTTTCAATAATGGAAAAAATTTCCTTTACTGTAATTTTCTGCGGATTAAATGTAACCGTCACGGTACCTTCTGACAGAATTACTTTTTTAATTCCTACCCGGCGGTACAAAGCGGTTTGCACCATTTTCGAATCGGTTTTACAGCCCATTTCACTTACACTTAACACAATGGTGCTGTCGGTAGTATTGGCAAAATGGTTTGTATTTAATTTACTTGATGTATTTTTTGCAGAAGCAAAGGAATTCTCTTGAAAGAACACCAAAAGACTGATGGCCAAAATAGCTTTGGCAAATTGATTTTTATTCATTGGATGTATGTTGTTAATTGATTGAAAATTTAATTTAAATGTGTAGACATTTAAACCAACTTTGGCGGTTGCCATTTATCAATAAAACAATCATCCGGAAAATTCAAGAAGCAATCGGCAAAGGCATTGTCATTGTTTGGAACATAATGTGGAACAAAAACTTCAATTGCTTGAACGGGAAAACCCGTACAAGAACCACAGGTAAAAAACGGCGAACAAATGCCACAATCTTTTTCAGGTTCCTCAGTGTTTTTTTTCTCTTTCGAACAACAAGCATCTTTCTTCACCCCAGAGCACGAAGGTTCTAGCTCGAATGGCGCGCAACATGGCGTCATCGAAGTACTCAAAACCAAAGCAATAAGGCTAAACAAAAACAGCTTCACATGGCAAATATAAATATAAACCGATAAAATACCGCTTATAAACAAACTGGCACTTTATCTTGGTTCAATTTTTATCCATTCAAAAACTGTTTGTTGATTCTAGCCTAAAAAAACTTAATGGCAATGAAATTTGCGGCAGAGCAAGAGCTACAGCCAAGTTTTTGGTCTAGGCATGCGGGGTAAAATCAAATCCAAAAACCAAAACTTAAGGCGGTATAAATTCAAGGGCAGAATGCAACAGCCCTCTAAGATTTTCTGATTTAGTTGTTGATGAACAGCTTTTTTACTTCATTAAATGAATCTGTTTTGATCTCTACAAAATATGCTCCTCTTAAATGTGTTAAATCCACTTGAAGTTCATTGTAAACCTGATTGAATGCACAAACAACTTTACCACTTAGATCAAGCACTTTTACTGTGCAAGGTTCTTGAGAATTGATTTTCAATGTAAACACACCGTTATTTGGATTGGGGTATATGTCAAAACCATATTCTAAAACTTTGTCTACATTGGTATTTTTCTTTACCATGTTAAACGCAGCGATTAATGGATCGTGGTCTGAAGATCGGAAACAATTGTTTTGATACAAATCTTGTGTTTTAAAACTGGTCGTATAATCAATTACCAATGGCTCGTCGCAGTTGATATGCCATTTATCAGCACCAACGCATGATTTAAACATTGAAAAGCTTACCAAGGCATGGTCTAATGAACCAGCTTGTCCATCAAACATATAAGAATAGGTATTACCTGCTAAATCATAAAAACCACCTGCTCTTACAATATCAATTGGGTCTTCTTGTCCGTATGCGTTTAGGTCTCCAATAATAAGAACATCACTGTCGTTGCTGTTGCTTACCATAGAAGAAATGAATTTCATCAATGATACCGCTTGCTTTTTCCTAGTTGCATTAAAACAACCTTGTCCGTCATTTTGATCTAAATCTTTTAAATCGGCTGGACTTGAAGAGCAACTTTTTGATTTAAAATGGTTCACCACAACAGAAAACTTTTCCGAATTTGAATTGATTGAAAACAACTGAGCCAGTGGTGGGCGACCTAATAAATTAAAAGCAGAATCATTATAGCTTCTTGAATTTCCGACTGGCGTTACAATAGACTTTTTATAGATCATAGCAACCTTAATTGCATCAGTTCCAGGATTGCCATTTGATCCTTTCGAATCGTTTACCAATTCATATACACTTGAGCCATATTCAGCATTAATTGCATTGACTAAATCTCTAAGAGCGGACAAAGAACTGTCGCCATCGTTTTCAATCTCCATTAAGCCTAAGACATCTGCATCTAAAGCTTTTATGGCTGCTACAATCTTCGATTTTTGTCTGGTAAATTCATTCAGCGTTTTTGCACCTCTAGAAGTTGGAAAGCCTGAACCTTTACCATCTCCATTAAAGTAATTCAATACGTTTAAACTTGAAACTTTTAGATTTGAACCAGCAAAAACTGGCAAGGCTGGACGAGGCGCATATTTAATTTTCGGCGCATTGCTTGGATAGATTCTATACAGGTTAAAGCCATAACCTAATACACCAGTTAAGGTATCGATGCTAGAGCCAATTCTTAAGGTCTTTTCAATTGGATCCATAAATGGAATTGGATTCGGATTTTGAGATGAAAGTTTGTCGCAAATCAACAACTTGCTTCTATTGTTTAATGATTGTTGAGCCAATACTGCTGCAACATTGCTTGATCCAGTATATGAATTCTGATTTTTATTGACATCATTTGGATCAATAAAATTGCTCGGGTTTTCCAATCTTCCATTTACTGAAACCTGAATTTCACCATATCTACCCAATTGGTAGTTTTCAGTGACCGTCAATTTTTGATTTACCTGAACTTTCATTCCTTCCAATCGTTCTAAAAAGCCCAATGAATCAATTGGCAATCTGAGCACTGTAGCTTTAACTGTATTGTTAGAACTTACAATTTGCAAACTGCTAACAGTCGATAAAACGGTTTGTCCAAATTCCTCAATTACTTTTCCAGTTACACGAACTCTATCGCCTTCATTAACGCTGTAGGTATTTGATTCTTTTACAAAAATACCTTCAGAGGTACTTGAAAACGTATCATTTATTACATCTTGTAGGTAAAAACCACCTTGTTCATTGCTGCCTTGTAAATCAGCAACCACTATACCTTCAAGTAAAACAATAGAATTCTGCATCGCGCTGCTGTTTCCAGAACCTTGAACGCTTGAAATTCGAGTCACTAAAATGTCATTGTCTACAATGCTTATTGAAACATTTTGACCTAGCACTACATTGGTGTCTAGTTTCGCAATGGCTATGCTTGCAGATTCCAAAACTTCAATGTCCGAATCATCTATTACGACCAACTTTAAGGTATCGTTCTTTTTTCCTTTTAGTATGACAATTGAATCTCTACCTATAAAACGGTAATCATTGCTGGTAATTCCAGTACCTTTTAAAGAAACCTTTGAATGCAAATTAAAAGTTAAAGTATCTTTTAGTTTAAAATAAACGGCTACGGTATCTTTATTTAATTCTGAAACATTGCTTTTTGATGCAAGTATATCTAAAACATTTTTCTGAGCCATAGTGGCAACTTTCCCATGTATGGTAACATTATCAAAACGCCAAGTTCCACTAGTACCATAGGTGCTTGTCGATCCAGATGCCGCATAAGAGCTACCGACAAAACCAGAAACAAGTTTTATCTGAATTTCAGTTTTGTTGTTTAAGAAAGCAAACCCACTTAAATCTATTGTTTTAGCAGTCCATACAGAACCTGCGCTGGCAACGATGCTATCAACTTTAGTAAAATTGCTTCCATCTCCTGAAACCAAAACAATGGTTTTCTTCGATGCGGTGTTGCTGTTGTATTGCTCAAATCGAAAACTCAAGTCTTTAAATCCCGTTGTTGGAACTTTAATTATTACACCCGCTTTTTCGTTGTTGGTGGATTGTGTAGGATAGGTGTTTGTTCCGTATGCTTTACCTGTAGAAGGATTACCTGCAACATAAGAGGTAAAAGCGGTACCGCCTTCAGGAGCGAAACTTCCAGAACCACTATCAGGTGTATTGCTAGAATTATCAAAAGTCCATTTCGTGATTAAATTTTGTGATATGCAAAAATTGCAAATGATAATCGAGAGAACGGTAAATATTATTTTCATGGGTTGATTTTTGTTTACAAAGTGAATACATCAAACTTAAACTACCGTGAAAATGAAATTAAGTTTACAAAACTTTAGACCTAATTAATTGTGCATCCAATTGATATTAAAACCCTTTTAAAATAGCATAAATGAAACTTTAGGTTAATAATCGAGTTTTTTTAGTCCTAAGCAAGACAAGCAAAAAAGTCCCTTAACGACAAGGAAACATGTTGTTGGAGTAATCCCACTGGTCGTGAGAAGGCTGCACTTCGTTGCGCTAAGGTCCTCGCCAACAAGATGGATTTTTTTAGTATCGTTGGCTTCGAAATCGTTTGCTATCATTAGCTCCACCATTTTTTTTTCACAAATCCCTTTAAAATTTTTATATTTGTTTATCTAAACTACAGCCCATGTTTAAAAAGTTCCTGCTTTTTGGTATTCTGTTAACCAGCCAAATTCAATTTTTGCTGGCTCAAGGATATGTGGGCAAAGACTTTTATTTGGCAAACATGGAGTTTTATTTCACTTGCTACGACACCGTTAATGTAAATCAAGGGGTTTATATCACCTCGCCACACAAAGCAAGCATAAAAATTGCAAACCCAAACACCTTGGGGCCATCGTACACCGCAACATTGAGCCCCAACAAAGCCCAATATTTTTCTTTTAGCGAAATTATATACCCCATGCATCATTATGATGTAGAGAAAATCAGCAGCTACGTCGCCCATATAACCTCTGACTCTGATATTTCTGTGTTTTATACCATACAAAACGATAGCTTTAAAAAGTATAGAACCAAAGGGGCTGCAGCCATAGTAAACACCAACAGCATTCCATATGGAACCGAGTATATGGTGACCACCAACAAGGAATACAAAAAGTTTAATTGCATGGGTGGACCTGTAGACTTTGTTGCACCTCAAATGATTATTTTGGGCATTGCGCCCTTGTCTAGAATTGAATTTATTCCCATCGCTGCTTCACCCGTAAGCAACGACCGCATCCTCAAACCTTTTTACATAGAGCTCAAGCGGGGCGAAACATACAGCTATGTCGGCAAACGCAGCGATTTATCGGGAACCATTGTCCGGGCAAAGGACAGCCTTAGCCGTTTTTCCGTCTTTGCAGGCGACCATTTAAGCGGAAGTTCATTGCCCGATTCTACAGGCGCAATCTGCAGCAGTGGCGACGATTATGGCATAGAACAAATGATCCCGACCACGTCGTGGGGCAAATCATACACCGCCCTGCCTTTTAAAGAATTGTTTTCTGGGTATTACTTAAAAACCATTGCCAGCCAAAGCAATACCCGCGTGTACATCAACGGCATTTACAACCGAACCCTTAGAGAAGGCCAGCATTTCACCTATAATGTAACGACCCAAAAAGTAAGCCGCATTTCGGCTGACAAACCCATATTTGTTAGCCAGTTTTTAAAAGGTGGTGCCTGCATCAACCACTCTTTGCCGAAATTTAAATTGGGCGATTACGAGCAACTTAATTTAACGGCCGATACCTTTTCAACAAGCATTGGTTATATCAGCACCCTTTCCAAATTTGATTTCTGGTTCGGCGACACCTTTGTGATCCCCGAAAACTATGTCAACATCATTTGCAAAACATCAGATACCGCCTCCATATTCCTCAACAATAAAAAAATTAAAAACATTGAATGGAAACAAAGTGCTGTAATTCCTGGTAAATCTTATGCCCAAATATACCTCGACAGTGGCACACATTCTCTAAAATCTGCAAATCCATTTAACTACTATGTTTATGGTTACGGCGACCGCATAGCCCATGCCTACCAAGGAAATTCTAACACCCAAACGGTCAACAACAACTTTGTGTACGACATGGGCTGTAAACTGGATACGGTCAAGTTTCAAGCCCTAAACACCACAGACTACTTTAACTTTTCGTGGCGCTTAGGCGATGGCAGTCCCATTCGCACAGGCCCGAAAGTCAAACACAAATATTATGATACCGGTTGGATGAACACGGTTCTGTATTTTCAACACAAAAGCAACAAAAGAAACGACTCTGTAACAAAACGTGTGTACATAGCACAAGCGGGACCAAGTGATATTTTGGTAGACGACAACAATGTCTTTGTGAAAGACACCCTCGTATGTGGTAAATTAGACCTCAATGTGTATGTCGATAATTTCAGTTACGACGACTCGTACCTGTGGAGCGACAATGGCAGCGCTTACTATAAAAACTTTAAACTGCCAGGCCAGCACAGCATCATTATTCGTGAAACCAATACCTGTACTTCCTTTGACACCATAAGGCTAAGTACTAGACCAAAACCAACAGCAGTATTCAATTCAACAGACACTGGATTTTGTGAGAATGAAGGC
>JBIKPR010000133.1:0-3280 GCA_044357345.1 Bacteroidia bacterium | reverse complement strand
CCAACCCGGCGCTGTTCCTGCGCGACAGTCTGAACTCGACGCGGCAGACGGTGGGCTCCGACTGGCAGCTCACCGAGACCGTCACCGCCGCCTACCTGCTCGGCCAGCACAAGGGCGAGCGACACAGTCTCGTAATCGGCGGCCGTTTCGAGAGCACGGATACCGATGCGCGCACCGTGCAGCGCCGCGCCGTCGGAACGGCCGATGTGTTCACGACGCAGTCTCGTTCGGGCGGATACGATGACTTCCTGCCGTCCGTGACGTTCGGCTACGAGCTGGCCGAGGGGCTCAGGCTGCGCCTCGCCTACGCCGAGGCCGTGGGTCGCCCCGACCCTTCCGCCCTTGCCGGCGCCGAAACCGTGGCCGCCAACGGCGACCTCAGCCGCGGCAACCCGGACCTGAAGGCACGCAAGGGCAGGAGCTACGATGCCGCGCTCGAGTATTACGCGGCGGGCGGGGGCAGCCTGATGTCGATCGGCCTGTTCCGCAAGGATGTCGATGACGAGATCTACTCTTACCTCGAACAGGAATCCCTCAACGGCGTCGTGACGAACGTGACGCAGCCTCGCAACGCCGAGAGCGCGCGTATCACGGGACTTGAACTGAACATGATCCAGAACCGTCTGGGATTCCTGCCCGGGTTCCTCGCGAATTTCGGCTTCTCGGCCAACGCTACTTTTCTCGACGGCAAGACCACGATCCGCGCCACGGGGGCGCGCCGCGATCTCTCGCGGCTGCCCGGCCAGGCCGAGTTCCTCGGGAATGTCGCCGTGTTCTACGAGGCCGGGGGCTTCAGGGCTCGGCTGTCCTATGCATACACCGGCGAGTACTCGACTGCGGTCAGCGCCACCAGCCCGGCAAGCGACCGCACCGAAGGCGACTTCCAGCAGCTCGACGCGCAGCTGCGCTACGCCTTGGGCGAGCGGCTCGAGCTGATCGGCGAAGTGCGCAATCTCTCGGACGAACGACGCATCAACTTCACCGGTGCCGGCCAGGACGTGGCACGCGACGTGAACCAGTTCGGTCGCCAGTTCTGGATCGGCGCGGCGATGAAGTTCTGAACGTGAAGCGCTCCGCACACAACTCCGTGATGGCCGCGGTGGCGCTCGCGCTCGCCGTGGCAGGGCCCGCGTTCGCAGCCGAGCCCTGCCTCGAGGCGCAGGCCGATCGCTGCGAACTGTTCGACGGCGTGAGCTACCGGCGGATCGTCCGGTCGACACCGACCGCGCGCGTGACTCACGTAGTGGAGATCGATCTGACGCGTCCCGGACTGCGGCTGGCGCTGACGCCCGGCGACTCGGCGCGTGGCCTGGAGTACATCGCCCGCACTACCAGCGAGCAGCTCGACCGTTCGGGCGCGCTGGTGGCAGTCAACGCCAGCTACTTCCTGCCGTTCTTCGGCGGGACGCCCGGCAACAACGACTTCTTCCCCCAGGCGGGCGACCCGTCGGATGTGTCGGGCGCCAGCCTGGCGGGGGGAATATCGGTCTCGGCGATCGACACCACCACGGATCAGCGCGTCGATTCGATCGCATGCTTCGCTCCCGGAAAGCTCGCGATCAAGGCCGGCCAGTCCTGCCCGGAAGGATTCACCGATGGCGTGGCGGCGGGACCGCGCCTGCTGGCTGCCGGCGCGAGGGTTCCCCCCCCTTTCCGTCCGCCCGTGGCCGGTCAGGCCGTCCCGCCGCCCATGACGCCCACCACGCCCACGACGCCCCGGGGCGGGCCGCGCACCGCCATCGGGGTTTCGGCGGACGGTCGCCGGGGTTTCCTGGTGGTCGTCG
The DNA here is from genome assembly GCA_044357345.1 of Bacteroidia bacterium. Lineage (GTDB taxonomy): Bacteria > Bacteroidota > Bacteroidia > NS11-12g > UBA955 > JABMMZ01. The sequence goes on along the minus strand of JBIKPR010000133.1, from coordinate 1,496 downwards.
ACGGGCGTCAGCCGGGGTACAGCATGGGTGCCAGCCATGATGAGCTGACATCGCTCTTCGTCGAGCTCGGCGCGCACGATGCGATGAGCCTCGACGGCGGCGGATCGGCGACACTGGCGGCGCGCGGCCCCCGCTCGGCGATCGTGCTGAACCGGCCGATCCACACGGGAGTACCGGGTCGCGAGCGTCCGGTTGCCAACCATGTTCTGCTGCTTGCAGAGGCTCCCCACCCCGCGGCGGACCGGCCGACGCCTGCGGCACGCCGCAGCAGCACCTCCTACGCCGGACCGGTCGTGCAGCGCCTGCGCGCCCGCCTGGACCGGATCTACCAGGCGGAGGAAGCACGGCAGGGCGTGGCGGTCGACGATCGGCACTTCTACGCGGTGGTGAACTCAGCCATCGGCCAGTATGAGATCGACTCCGGGCGACGCATCGCAGGCTGGGCCGGTCCCCGCGACGGACTGATCCGCCACCTCAACGCCTGCCTCGCCGACGCGGGCCGGCTCTACTGCGCCAACTCGAACTTCCCCGAGACCCCCATGGGCAGTTCGATCGAGATCTTCGATACGGCAACGCTGACACACGTGCAATCGCACAGTCTCGGACTCACGGATGAAGGATCGCTGACCTTTCTCGATCGGCTCGGCCAGGGATGGCTGACCGGCTTCGCCCATTACGACGGGCGCGGTGGCGCCGGCTTCAAGGGGTCCGCCTACTCAAGCATCGTCATGCTCGACGCTGAATGGCGGCGAGTCGGAGGCTGGTTGATCCCGGCGAGCGTGCAGGAACGCATGGCGCCCCAGGCGGCATCGGGCGGGGCGCTCGGCCCGGACGGTCTGCTCTATCTGTTCGGGCACACGAAGCCCGAGATGTATGTGTTCGCGAAACCGGCGATGGGCCCTGTGCTGCTGCACCTCGCTACCATCGAACTCGAGGCCGCAGGCCAGGCCTTCGTCTTCGATCGATCAGCGCCACGGACGATCTACGCGATCGACCGGCCCAGCGGCACGGTGCGGCGCTTCCTCCTTCCGGAGGTGCAGATGGATCATCCCGACGCGCGTCGCTTCGCGGCGCCGGGACCGGTCGCGGGCACGACCCGGCGACCATGATCTCCCGGCGCAGCTTCGTCGGCAGCGCCGCAGCGAGCCTGCTTGGACCTGCAGCGCACTGGGCAAGCGCCGGGATCGAACGGGGACCGGGATTCGGCTACGGACCCCTCAGGCCAGTGGGCGACGAGAGCACGGGCTTGCCGCTGCTCAGCCTTCCCGAAGGATTCCGCTATGTCTCGTTCGGGTGGCGTGGCGACCCCATGCGTGACGGGGTCGCCACGCCCTCGCTGCACGACGGCATGGGTGCGTGTCGGCTCGAGTCCGGCCGGGTCGTGCTCCTGCGTAACCACGAGCAGTCGAACGCCCGCGGGGCGACATTCACGGAGCGTTCGCTGGCCTACGACCTGCGGTGCGACGGCGGCGTGACGCGCCTGGAGTTCGACCCGG
>JBIKPR010000021.1:0-37013 GCA_044357345.1 Bacteroidia bacterium | reverse complement strand
ACGCTGCGGGATGCATTATTTGTTGTTATATTTTTTTTATAAAACGAAATGTAAAAGTATTTCCTATTGCTCCCCTCAGCCCCGTTGCTCTTGCTGCTCTGTTTATTTGTTATAAAACGAAATGTAAAAGTATTTCCTATTGCTCCCCTCAACCCTACTCCCAAAGGTCGTGAGAACGCTTCACTTCGTTTCGCTAAGTTGTTGCGGTTGTTGTCCGCTACTATCCATCCCCGTCGAATCCTTCTGACTTGGCTCTGGTGCCACTATTTTTTTATGGGCAAAACTCACAGAGGTCATGTTCAATGAACCCGCCACATACTTGTCGTTGAAGAGGGTGGTTTCATCTTTGCTGTCTTGTAAACCAAGGGTATAAATTAAAGGAATATAATGGTCGGGTGTAGGAATGGCAAGGGTAGCCGATTTGCTCAGTTTGCTGTAATCGATGAGCGCTTGGTGGTTCTGGTCGAGAATATTCTTTTTAAATAAGGTGTTCATTTCAATCGCCCAATCGAATCCATAGTTGTCGACGTTAAACTTGTCCCAGGCCACCATGCCCAAATTGTGCACCATGTTGCCGCTGCCAATAATGAGCACTCCTTTTTTGCGGAGGGCTGCAAGTTCTTTGGCCAATTCGTAATGGTATTGCATGGGTTGCTTGAAGTCTATGCTCATTTGCAGTACAGGGATATCGGCATTTGGGTACATGTTTTTAACCACCGACCAAGTGCCGTGGTCTAGTCCCCAGTCGTGGTTAAGTCCCACACTCGTTTTCTTAATTATACCCACCATTTCGGAAGCCAGTTTGCTGTCGCCGGGCGCGGGGTATTGCACATCGAAAAGCGCTTTCGGAAAACCACCGAAATCGTGAATGGTTTGCGGTTTGTCCATAGCCGTTACAAAGGTGCCGTTGGTAAGCCAGTGGGCGGAGATGCAAAGAACAGCTTTTGGTCGCGTAATTTCGCTACCCATAGTATGCCAACGGCGGCTGAATTCATTGTCTTCTATGGCATTCATAGGCGAGCCGTGGCCGACGAACAGCACCGGCATGGTGTTGTCTTGTTCATCTAAAATATCGGTTAGTTGATTAAAAGATCCTAGTGTTATCATACCTGTTGCGCCTGCTATTAATTTAATAAAGTGTTTACGGTCCATGGTTTCAATTGCAAGGTAGGGCAAAGGTAGGGAATATTATTCGTTGCAACAAATGAGTGCAAGAAAACAACAGCAAGAGTGCTGAGCGAGGCAGTTAGGAATTGCTTCAAGTTTGCAATATTCTAATTAAATTCTCATATCACATTCGCATTCACACTCTCTCTCCTAAAGCGCTCCGATGACCGACGTTGAGTTTACCCCGTACTGTGTTTGCAACAAAGTGAAAAACTCTAGTACAGGGCTCTTGTGGCGCTCCGGCCACAAAGCCGCAGCGACCTGCCCTCCTCAGCCCTCTTGCTGTTGTTGCCCCCCCCATTTACCTTTTCCCTCCCCACCGTATATATACCAAAAAATAGCAATCATGAAATCGATAATTATTTGCGCATTCCTTAGCGCCACACTTTTTTTACAAGCTGAGAGCAGTAAGACCATTAAACCAAAACCAGACAAAGCCATTGTGTATTTGAGTGGGGCAGAACTTAGCTATTCAGAATCTATTGCCTTGTCTGCCGGTGCTACAGAAATAGTGATAGAGGGCGTTTCGCCGTATGCCGATGAGAACAGCATCTCTGCCTTTTTACGCGGAGGTATGGTGGTTGATACCAAAAAAGGCTTGCGTTATCTGGAAGCACCAAAGGTGTTTGACATCGATATGAAATACAATTTTATGATTAACCGTATCAACGATTCAATAGAAGATATGGCTTGGTTGGTGAAAGATTGTAACAACAAGCAAGGGGCTTTGCAAAAGGAGAGGACTTTGCTTTTGGGCAACCGTTTGATGCGTGGTGAGTTTTCGCGCGATTCATTGGGTTTGTTAAAATCGACCCTAGACTTGTTGCGCAGCCGATTGAACAACATCGATGAAGAAGAATTAGCGGTTGATAAACGCGAGAGTAAATACGGAAAGATTACAGCTAAATTGAATGAGCGATTGGAGTACTATAGCAATTTACAAAGCAACAATTTAAATGGTATTCACACCGAGCAATACAATCCGATTTATCAAATCATCGTAAGTGTTGAAATGGAGGCTGCTGCTACTTGTCAGCTGACCTTGAAATATTATGTACCAACAGCAGGATGGATGCCGCGTTATGATATTATGGCGGGTTCAGGCAAAGATAAAATTCAATTGGTACACCGTGCGCAAGTGTATCAGAATACTGGGGTTGATTGGAAAGATGTGGCCTTAACCTTGTCGACCAGCAACCCGGCCCTTGGAAACACCAAACCCTTGTTGAATGCTTGGAATCTGTATTTTGGATATCCTAGTACCTATTCAGAATCGGTGAACAAGCAAAAGTCAATGAGCTACAACTACAACCAAATGCCAAAAGCTCTAGGCAATTCACGCATTGCTACAAGCGATAGCAAGTCGGAAGACATGGACGATGCGAATGCAGCAGTTGCAGAGCCGATATTCACCATGGGCGATAATTTCTTACGCATGGAGTATGACATCAAAACCAAGTATAGCATTGCCTCTGACAACAAGGCCCACAATGTGGTGGTGAGTAGCACCGAGGTGCCGGTAACACTAACGTATATGGCAGTTCCGAAACTAGAGAAAGACGCATTCTTAATGGGCAAGATTGCCAATTGGGAAGATTTGAATTTGTTGCCAGCAAGTGCACGTATATATTTTGATGAATCGTATATCGGTTTAACTGCCATCGACCCCGAAACCACCAAAGATACATTGTACATGAACTTGGGCCGCGACCGCAACATTGTGGTAAAGCGTTTGGCTATGAAAGACAAATGCAAAGAGCAGGTCTTGAGCGAATTCAAAGTATTGACTAAGACTTTCGAGATTACGGTGCGCAACACCAAGGCAATTACATTGGATTTTGAGATCGAAGATCAGATACCGGTAACGAACGACCCAAACATCAAGATTACATTATTGAGTAAAGATGGCGCTATGTATAATGAATTGACAGGCAAGTTGACTTGGAAGATCAATGTAAAATCGAAAGACGTCAAGAAATTGGTATTCTCATATGAGGTGAGGTATCCAAAAGACAAATATGTTGTGGGATTGTAAAAGATAGAATCATTTACAACTCGGATTGCTTCGGTTTTCTGGTTAAAAAATGCTCATGTACAGGAGTACACTGCGCTTTTTTCCCTGCGTAAACCTCGCACGCCAAGCCGTAAAAGATTCTATCCGGTTTCAGAAGGGGCATTGGGGGAAACTTGCTTTTTAGGGGTGAAAGTGAGAGTGACACCGAATGCGAAGAAAATATATCCAACAAGCGAGCTTGAACAACAATGAAAGTAGTATTCCTAACAACATAATTACATAACCTCGAGTTGAGTAGGATAATCGATAGAATTAATGGGGATTGAATTGGTTGAAATTTCAGTAGGCGGTCGAAAGAAAAAAAGCGCAGTATACTTTTGTATGTGAGCATTAAGTTATCGAGGTGAGCACCTCGATAACTTAATGCAAGGAAATAGATATAGTCATTTGCCAATCGAATCATGGGGTGGAAAACACCCCATGAACATTTAGTTCTTAATTCGAGTTATTCAAAGGTAAATACGAGCAAACGAAATGCAACCATGTAAACAAGCGAGGTACGAGCTTGCAACGAAATGCTATCAAGCTACACGATCAAAATCATGCGCCCAAACGAGGCAACGAGTTTGAACCGCATAGTTGTTTCTGACACGAAATGTAATCATGTAAACAAGCGAGTATACGAGCTTGAACCGAAATGCGATAGAGCCACACGAATGAAATCATGCCAACAAACGAGGTCACGAGTTTGAATCGCATAATTGTTTCTGACACGAAATGTAATCATGCAAACAAGCGAGTATACGAGCTTGAACCGAAAAGTCGGTAGCATTCCTACCTTGAAAAAACGAAATGCTCTAATTTATCGTTCACTCCTAAGAATTTCTGGAGATTGAATTGGGCGAAATTTCAGTAGGCGGACGAAATAAAAAAAAGCGCAGCATACGTCCGTATGTGAGCATTTTTTTTATGAGTCCAACGACCTGAAATAAGATCCAATTCAATCGACTATCCCATGCCGGTGGGTTTGGCGACCGATCGAGCATGAATCGATATTACCGGAACCGGAGAAGTACTTACCAATTGTTGGGCATACGTACCCATGAAGAAGCTATTGGTTTGTTCTGTTTCGGTCATAATGCTGATGAGGTCGCAGCTATGGAGTTGGGCGAATTTGATACAATCTTCTGCGATGTTGTTCCCGTAGCTTTCTTCGAAATGGGTTTTGATGCCTTCCTTGTTGAGGATTTCCTCAATTTGCTGGGCATATAAGGCAAGCTTAACGCGTGAGTCATCTCCCTTAACTTTAGTGGTGTTAAAGATGAGCACTTCGGCGTCGAAGCCTTTGGCGAGTTTGGCTACCCAATTCACTTTTTGGCGGGTTTCTTCACTGTCGTCTAATGGCAGCATGATTTTTTGGAATCCATTAAATGTACCCACATCGTTTTGCAGTGTAAGTACAGGGCAGTGGGAGGTGCTGATGACTTTAAAGGCATTGCTGCCAACCCAAAGTTGTTGCCATCCGGTTAAACCATAGGCGCCCATGATGATTAAATTGGCACTGGTTTCTTTTTCGGCTTTAATGATTTCGCGGGAAATGTTTCCGCTGCGTTCCATGAAAGAAAAGACGGCATTTTCTGCACCGCAAATGTTTTTAACGGTTTCCAAAAGATTCTCTGGTGTTTTGTCGTTAACGACATGGATGACTACCAGTTTGGAATGGTGGATTTTTGAAATAGCAATGGCTGTTTTGAGCGCTCCGATTGCAGAAGGGGAATCTACAAAAGGAACTAGAATCGTATCAATATTAATCATAGGCTTTGAGATTGTTAGGTTTAACAAATTAAAGTAAAATAATTTTAATAACCAAAACTTTCTCTCATTTTTTAGTCCTTAAGAGTCTTGAAAATACGTGATTTTTTCAAGTGTTTTTTATAGGATAAATGCTTTTAAATGATTTAGTTTGCGGCGTGTCAGGAATCTATGTTCATATCCCATTTTGCAGGCAATCTTGTATCTATTGTAATTTTTTTTTTAAAACAGGAAAGAAGCAAGCTCCGAGTTTAATTGAAGCTTTGTTAAAAGAGCTTGAAATGAAAAACAAGGGAGAAGGATATGTATTGGAAACTTTGTATTTTGGCGGTGGGACACCCTCATATGTAGAGCCTGAGCAAATAGAAAGTATCATCACCAAGGTAAAGGAATTATACCCTAAGAATCAATTGACGGAAATTACTTTGGAGGCCAATCCGGATGACATGACACATGAGAATTTAATGGCGTGGAAGGCTATGGGGATTACCCGTTTTAGTGTGGGTGTTCAGAGTTTTTATGACGAGCATTTGCAGTGGATGAATAGGGCACACACGTCTATGGAAGCGGAACTTGCCTTGGCTTTGGCTTCAGAGATGGGTTTTGAATTGAGCATTGATTTGATCTTTGGAATTCCAAACTGCAGCAATGAACAATGGTTGCAAAATTTGAATAAAGCTGTATCCTATCCCATAAGTCACTTGTCCTGTTACGGCTTAACTTTGGAAGAAAATACACCATGGAAAAAGTTAATTGAAAAAGAAAAATCTGAGGGACCAAATGAAATGGTGGGTGCAGAGCAGTTTCAAATGACTATGGATTTTATGCGGGAAAAGGCTTGGGTGCATTATGAAATAAGCAATTACTGTTTGCCAGATAAGATGGCGGTTCACAATACTTCTTATTGGCAGAATAAGCCATATATAGGCTTAGGGCCTTCAGCACATTCTTATGACGGAATTGAACGCACTTGGAATGTGTCTGACATCAATGCCTATGTTGAATCAATAGAAAAAGGAGAAGTGCCCGAAACCACAGAGGTTTTGAGTGCAGAAAACAAATACAACGAGTACGTGATGACCAGTTTGCGCACCATGTGGGGCTGTGACATTGAACATTTGAATACGTTTGGTTTAGAGAATTTTGAATTTCAAGAACGTGTGGTTTCTTTTTTAGAGCGGGGCTTGATAAGGCAAGAGAATTCACGAATCTTCCTAACAGAAGAAGGAAAGTTGTATGCCGATGCGGTGGCCTCTGAATTGTTTGCAGAATAAAAAAGGCCCTTTTTTCAAAGGACCTTTCCAATATATTATTTAAGGGTTTATGCTGTAACAGCAGAGCCCGCCATAATGCTGTCGAATATTGCACGTCCGTCGGTGTTAAGCAAATGTTCAGCAAAACATCTTTCAGGATGTGGCATCATGCCAAATACATTTTTACCAGCGTTACAAATGCCAGCGATATTGTTTAAAGAACCATTTGGATTGCTTTCTTCATTTACTTCAGCATTTTCATTGCAGTATCTGAACATTACTTGACCGTTTGCCTCAAGTGAATTCAGTGTTTCTTCATCCGCGTAATAACGGCCTTCACCATGGGCGATAGGCACTTTGTATGCTTTGGTATCGTTTAATAAATTGGTGGTTTTAAGATTGGTGTTTGCTGGTTTTAAAAACACATTGTCGCAAATGAATTTTTGTTTGTTGTTGCGCAATAGAGCGCCTGGCAATAGACCGCTTTCGCAAAGAATTTGAAAACCATTGCAAATGCCCATAACGTAACCACCGTTGTTTGCGTGTTCGATAACACTTTGCATGATAGGGCTGAGTTTTGCGATGGCACCACTGCGCAGGTAGTCGCCATAACTGAAGCCACCAGGAAGGAATACGAAATCAACCCCTTTCAAGTCTGTGTCTTTGTGCCAAAGCTCTTGAACGGGAGAATTAGAAATTGCAGAAAGGGTTTCAATTAAGTCTTTGTCGCAATTTGAACCGGGAAATATTACTACACCAAATTTCATTTGCTGCAAAGTTAAACATTTTGCATGAGGAAGTTATTAGCGAAAAATACACAATTTTATTTAAATAAAGCTTTCAGTATATTTGCGTCAAGAATGAAGCCAAAAACTGTGAAAATAAAACTATTTTGCTTGCTTATGGCGCTTTGTATGTCGGGCTTTATACAAGCCCAAAAGTACGGAGTTAGTATAGAGGCGGGCTATCAAAAAGGCATACAGACTAAGAATAAAAACGATGCACCCTACCCATCAACAAAATCGTTTTCTTTGGGGGCTGGCGTTAGCAGACAATTGATGTTTCATGTTTTTCCTGACAGTTCCAATTGGTTTTTTTCTACAGGCTTGTTTGCCTTATCGGGGAATGGTGTTGAAAATGCGCGTTACCTTTCGGCAAATGGAAGAACAGAGATGCACCAAACTTTAAGTTTAAATTCTTTGCGGTGGATTAATAAACTGACCTATGGATTTGATCTCGGACGTTTTGAATTGCAGGTATCAGGAGGAATAGGATTGCCAATAAGTAGTAAATTAATTGAAGATACGTATGTGAACGATTCTAGTTTTAGCAGCCACAGCACCGCGGAGATTAAAAATTTTAAATCCTTGGCCTTTATGGGTGGATTAGGCATTAACACATTCGTGTTTAAAAACTTCGAATTGTTTTTGAATGCCGATGTGTTTTTGATGAATGCCAATGTAAAAAACAGGAAACTGACTGCTTATTCAGACTCAAGAAATAGAAGTTTGGAGGAAGTGTACCAAACAATTGCTAGCCTCGAATACGAATACCATACTGATGTGAATTTGATTCGCAACAACCAAGATGTTTTGCCCAGTATATTTAACAAGAACAAGGCCACAGACAAGCTAAGTTATGCCCAATCTTACAGCAGCATAGGTCTGCAGTTTGGATTCTTATATTTATTTTAAAACCATCTTTTGAGTTCAAAAAAAATTATCAGTTTTGTGTATCCTCAGGTACTTGAAGAGGGGACCACCAAATTGGGGCAAAAGTATGAGGTGAGTTACGAAAATGGCGTTAAGGTTTTAAATTCAGAAAACGCCAATTACAGTTTTGGTAGTTTGCATCAAATCATGTTAAAGGGCATAGATGAAGTGTTGAAAAAACACAAGCCGAAGAAGATTTTGGTATTGGGATTAGGTGCAGGGTCAATTTTGTCGATTATGAAGAATAAATTCAAATGGCCATATACCTTTACCGCAGTTGAGATTGATGCGGATATTGTGCGTTTGAAGCAGATGTATTTTGATGAGGACGATAGCAGCAATGGAGAGGTTTTGTGTTTAGATGCCAAAACAGCCATTTATCAATTGGAAGAACAAAGTTACGATTTGATCGTGGACGATGTGTTTTGGGACAATCGCATACCAGAATTTTGCAAAGAGCTCGACTATTTAAAACGCAATAAAATGCTGTTGGCGAAGGGTGGTGTATACATGCGCAATACCATGGACACAGAATCTATGAACCACAAAGACTATGAAAAACAGCTGTCTATGGTTTTTTCTTCCTTTTATTCGAGCAAGCATCCGGTATTTAAAAATAAAATCTATTTTTGTCAAGATTAACTTCTTGAATGGCAACAATTAAAAATGATAAACGTGTCACCAATGCTTGGTGCATGTACGATTGGGCGAACAGTGTTTTCCCATTAACCATTACTTCCGCTTTGTTTCCGATTTATTGGAACGCACAAACCAAGAATGGAGTTGACATTCTTGGGATGCATTTAACCGACTCTATATTGTTTGCCTACTGCTTATCGTTTGCCTTTGTGGTGATTGCTTTAATTAACCCATTGCTGAGTGGGGTAGCAGACAGTGCTGGGAATAAGAAGTCGTTTATGAAAGCCTTTGTATACATAGGTGCTGCAAGTTGCTTTGCTATGTATTTTTTTGATAGTGCGCATGTGTATATTGGCATCATTACCTTCATACTAGGGACTATAGGTTATGCCGGTAGTATTGTTTTTTACAATGCCTATTTGCCAGAAATAGCTACCGAAGACCGTTATGATCAATTGAGTGCCAAAGGGTTTTCTATGGGCTACATTGGTGGGGTGTTGTTGTTGCTTATAAGTTTAGTCATGGTGTTAAAGCCAAGTTTGATTTTTAATGTGCAACCTTACATGGATGGTTTAATTGCCGCAGATCCAACGCTTGGAGCCGAAGAAGCTATGGTAAAGGCCAACAAACATTTTGCGGGACATGCAAGTCGAATTGCCTTTGTGGCTGTGGGTGTATGGTGGTTAGGGTTTTCTTTAATTCCATTTTATTATTTGCCTAAAAATAGTGGAGGAAACAATAAGATTTCCTTTAGCAAAGGTTACCATGAATTGATTAAGGTTTACCATGCAGTGAAAGCCTCTCCACTAATAAAAAAATATTTAACTGCATTCTTCTTTTACAGCATGGGCGTTCAAACGGTGATGTATGTAGCGGCATCTTTTGCAGACAAAGAACTGCACATGCCCTCAGACAAATTAATTGTCACGATTTTGTTGATACAATTGATTGCCATTGCGGGTGCATATTTGTTTTCAAAAGTGTCAAAAATGATTGGGAATTTGAATGCCTTATTGGTCTTAACCATTATATGGATTAGCATCTGTGTCGCGGCTTATTTTGTGTATTCAATCAATGCGTTTTACGTGCTGGCAGCGGTGGTTGGTTCGGTAATGGGAGGTATACAAAGTTTATCGCGTTCAACCTTTGCAAAAATGATACCTAGCAATAGCGTTGACAATGCTTCCTATTTTAGTTTTTACGAATTTTCGGAGAAAGTAGCGGTTGCCATTGGAACCTTTTCATTTGGGTTTATTGAGCACATGATGCGCAATATGAATGGCGAAATCAGTATGCGTTATTCGGTTTTGTCATTGGTGGTTTTCTTTGCTATAGGTTCTGTGTTGTTGTTTAAAATACGCAACGAAAAAATCGAAGATTAAAACCAAAAATCGGACCAATAGAAGGAAAGTTCTTGAATGCTATCAGCGGTTTACCTGTTAGGGGTATAGACCAATTGAATGGTTTGGGTAAGATTACTTCACCTTAAATTCCAAGTCGTCGAAGTCGAAACTGAAGTCGGTCATCGGTGATATGGCTTCCATAGTAAAGCCCAAAACTTTGCCTTCGTCGCTCAGTTTAATGCGGACCCAAGCATCGGCGTCAAAACTTCTGTCGTGCCATTTTACTAGTAAAGTATTGTTCATGTAATGGAAAATCTCACCTTTCATTTTTGGCGATTTTTTAGATTCGAAAATCAGTTTACCGTTTTGCATGCTGAACACCACGTCGCCAAACCAAGCATCGCTGAAAGTGCCGGCGTATTGTACAAGATTGGCTTTTACTTTCAATTTTAAATTGGCATTTACCACCTTGTAAATGGAATCCATTAAATGGTTGGCATAGTTCACATTCTTATTGCGGCCAGTAGCATATAAGTTTACACGGTCTATATTTTTAATGCCCAAGTATGCATCCTTAATGGCATCGGTAATGGCTTTAAATGCACCACCTTCTTGTTGGTTGGTTAACACAATAATGCCCAATCCCAATTCTGGGAGCATGGTCAATTGGGTCACATTGCCGGGCAAACCACCTGAGTGGCTCACTTCTTTATACCCTTTAACATCTTTCAAAAAGAAGCCCAAGCCATACGCTGAAAAGTGGGTGTTATAAGTGCCTGGAGCAGCAACGGGGATGGACATTTGAGCGCCTATCATTTCATTCAATACTTTTTTTGAGAATAATGTTTGCGCATTGTTTTCACCATAGCGGGCATTGTTCATTAGAGCAATTAACCATTTGCTGATATCAGTAACATTCGAAAATATGGTACCTGCGGCACTCATGAGTTCTGAGTTGTGGTGCGATATGGTCATTAATTTACCATCGCAAATCGCATGTGGTTCAATGGTATTCGATTTGTTGCTCAATCGGTTGTATTGGGCCGACGATTGGTTCATGCCCAAAGGTTTGAAAAAACGGTTTTCTATGAAACTAAACCACGATTCACCGCTAACGCGGGCAACGATTTCACCAGCGGTAATGAACATTAAATTGTTGTATTGAAATTTGGTTCTAAAGGCAGATTCTGGTTTTAGGTAACGCAAATTGAAGATGGCATTTTGCACATTGAAATTGGCAGAATCGGGGAAGAACATTAAGTCGCCCGCACCTAGGCCCAAACCGCAGCGGTGGGTGAGTAGGTCGCGGATTCTGAAGTCTTCGGTCACATAAGGATCGTACAATTTAAATTCCGGGATATAGTCGCGCACTTTGTCGTCCCATTTGATTTTACCTTCATCTACCAATATACCAATGGCGGCTGAAGTGAAGGCTTTTGAATTGGAAGCAATTCCAAACAAAGTGTTTTCATCTACAGGCTGCGGATTGTTTAATGAACGCACACCATAGCCTTTTGCATGGATTAGTTTGCCGTCTTTGATCACACCCACTGCAATACCTGGAACTTGAAACGCTTTAAGGGTGCGCTCAACCAGGGTGTCGATTTGCAAACTGCCTAAGCCTTGTGCCTTTGCATTTAAAAATGCAGCAGAGAATAATACAAATACAAAATGTTTGAATACAAATTTCATGGGTGCAATTTAGGAAAGTTTATTGGAAAGGGGAAAACAGAAGTCTGCCCATTTTTTAAACCACACCCTATGCGAGAAATCTGAATCTTTAAGACGTCTTTTCTTCCAAAGTGCCATCTGCATGTTTGGCAAAACGGCCCTTGCTGCGGTCATGCACTTGGTCGTAGCGCGACCATGGCCAGCCACCGAATTGGGTTTGATGATAATCTTCAAACGCTTGTTGTATCTCCTCTTTGGTGTTCATTACGAAAGGACCGTATTGAATAACTTGTTCTGCAATCGGTTTGCCTTGCAAAACCAAAATACTTACAGGCTCAGCACCCGCTTTGATCACCAAGTCTTGTTCAGGAATTACATTTACCGCACTGTATTTTGGGATGGTTTTACCCGCAATGTCCACCGAGCTGCCTTCGTAGAAATACAAATTTCTATTGATGCCCACACTTGCTTTAGGCATAGTCCATGAGCCATTGGCTTCAATTTTAATGTTCCATATCGCCACTTCATTCATGGGGTCGTTGGCCCATGAATTCGGAGGGCAAGCTGGCGCTTTCGTTTCGACAATTTTACCCGCTATAACTTCTATGCTGGTCTTTAAATTATTGATGTCGGTATGCACGTATTTTGGAATGCTTTCGCTCCACAACATCTTGAAGTGTGGCTCCACCATTTTTTTAGCCTTGGGCAAGTTCAACCAAATTTGAAACAGCTCCATAGGGTTTTCTTTTTCCTTCTCTAATAGTGGAAACATTTCAGAGTGTTGAACGCCTTTGCCAGCAGTCATCCACTGCACATCGCCATTGCCATATCGGCCTGCTGCGCCCAATGAATCGGCATGGTCTACCAAACCTTTTCTAACCACTGTAACGGTTTCAAAACCGCGGTGTGGATGTCCAGGAAAGCCCGGAACGGTTTTGCCATGGTACATTCTAAAACCATCCTTTACTATAAAATCATCGCCCATGTGGCGGCCTTGGAAAAAACTAGCGTCAGGACCCATAGCCTCATTGCCCTTAGGGAAACTATCTTCATGGTGCACACAGAATAAAAAAGGATCAGCGGTTTCCCATTGAAAACCCAAAGCACTGATGCTTTTAATCGGGTCAATATCGTCTTGCTTGTCTTGCATGTTTTTAAGGGTTTTTGAAAATTGTTCTATCGGCGCCAACATAAGCGCTGAAGCCGCTAGGGTCATTCTGCTTAAGAAATTTCTGCGTTTTAGTCCGTCGCTCATACGAATTTATTATTTGGTGTCACAAATATAAAACCCTGCATTCAATTTTGATGCAGGGTTTTATCTATTGAGCGATATTTAAAACCAATAAGTTTGAAATGCCCCTTGAATACTTATTTCAACAAGGCCAATTCTTGGTTAAGGAATTTTTCATCCACCGGCTTAAGCGCTACTTTTTGTGTTATTTTTCCGCCAGCACCAATGCTGCATTTAAAATAATAAGGCTGTTTGTCTACGTAACTTACGGCAATCAAAATGGCATCTCTGCTTTGGGCTACAGAACCGAAATGAACTTTAGAGCCATTCACTTCACCTTTCATTACCCCGCGGATATCGGAATAAACCAGATAATATTCGGCAGTATACGTAAGGTCGGCACTCACCACCAAAGGCATGGTTGGTTCGTCGTAAAACTTGTCGCAATTGATGTAACCAAGGTTGTACACCTGCAACTTGCTGTTCATTTTGTTATTGGTTTCCGCCTTAATGGCCGCCTTTTTTTCTTGCTCTAGTTTTTTCTTTTTTTCTTCTCTAAGGTGCTGTTCCCATTCCTCCTTCGACTTGTATTTGGTTTCAGAAATGACATTGCCCTCGGTATCCAAAACCGTCTCGGTAATTTCCCAAGATTCGCGCACCGTGCGTTTTGCAGGTAGTATCCAATTCAATTCATTTGGGGTACGAGGATCTTTGATAAACACCTGCATATTGTCGTCTGTTTTTCCGAGGGTAAAATCGACGCCCACACCCTTGTTTGGGTCAATTTTCACCTGTTTTTTCTCTGTGTCATTTTCGCGGGCATTCAAGTAAATACTGCCACCTGTTTGCAATATTTTGCCGTTCGAAACGGTGGGCAAACCACTTTTAATATAGTCGCCCAAAACATAAAATTCTTTGAGTTCCACTTGCACTTTTTTGTTGCTCAATAAACATCCCGCTTTCAGGTAGAGGATGGTGCCCTCATTGCCAATAATAATGGTGTCTTTAAGCGGATTGATTATAAAGAATTGCGAATGTTTTTCGGGAAATAAACCATTGAGCCGCGGTTTTAAAGCCGCAAGCGCATTGGGGTCTATTGGTTTTATGTATTTTAGGATTACGCCAACACTAAGGCCGCTGTAGGGACTTGGAAAATTGCGGGGAAAACCTTGAACTTGAAACCCAATACTGCTGGCGTATTCAGCAAGGGCAGTGGCTTGCAGTTTGGCGTTGTTGCTAAAGGTGTAACGGTCGTATATGCTGTCGTAGGCTAAGGGGTAAAACATAATAGTTTCTCCCTCCATTAAATGCGAGGCCACAAAATTGATATCGGTTTTTTGTTTTTCACCCATAAGAACCTCCGCGGGTTTAAACACAATATTGTATTTCTGTTCTTGCGCCCATGTGAGCTGGACAAATGCCAGGAGAAAAATGCCTAAGGTTAGTTGTTTCATATATGGAATAAATTTATTGATTGTCGCAGCCAATGGTTCAGCTTAGAAGCCACAAGAAGGATAACGAGAGGAAACAATATATTATTGCCAAAGACTTTTAAGAAAGTTTTGTTAAAGGCCTCAGCAGGTAGATGGCGGATAATAATGTTGTTATATTTGTCTAGTAAACCGCATTGAGCCATGTTTGGCCCTTATACTCTACTAAACTTTGGCGGAGTCGTTAATCTGGTATGCAATGCCTTATGCCTTTGAAATTGATAAATGATTAGGAATGACTGCTTAAATAGCAGTGAATTCTTCAATAATGGTTTTTATGTTTAACTATTTAGTTGCTAAATTCTGCTGTCGAAATTTATAAAGGTATACTCAAGCATGTTTCGGTGTATCGATCGATGCTTGTATTCAGTTTGAACGGAGTTCAATATTTCTTCAAAAACCTTGTAGATATTGAACTGACATTATAAGTTTCCACACAATATTATCAAAATACCATGAATAAGATATTCTGGTTTGTTTCTGATTTTTTAGCCATATTAAAATTGAATTCAGGGTTATTTCAAGCGTAAATGGATATCTGTTTTTAAAAGGTCTTGATCATTTGATTTAGCGCACATAGTAACGTGATTTTTGACACATTAAATGGCTTTAACGCGAGCGTATAGTTTTTGTAAATAGCTAAATATCATTTGTTTACAATGTTTTTAAGTGTTGGGGAACTAGTGCAAGACGCTTTATATGTTCACAGAATGAAGTTAGTCACAGCTTTCAATGATTGTTGTCAAAGCATCAAATTATCTGAGATAATAGTTTTGCGGTATAAATAAATGCAAATAGTATGAAAACGAAAAAAATTACAATTCTAGCAATGGTCCTGTTTTATGGGTTGTTGCAATTAAATGCTCAGAAGGTGTGTGAAGATTGGAATGGATATGTGGATTCCAAAAACGCAAACAGCACGGGCTACTTTAATCTCACTGTGGGTTATGAAGAAAGGGCTTCGCAGTCTTACCATTATAGTGGTCCTGGAAAGATTGGTTCAGTTAGGGTTTACGGTGCATATACCGGCATTGTGATTCCCTTGAGAGTGAGTATTTACAATGTGGACAGTAAAGGACGTCCAACGAATGAAATAAAAGGAGAAGATTTTTCCTGGTGGTTTTATAACAGCAACTACAGGGAGATCGCTTTTTCGGGTGGAGGTGTGACCGTAAATGGTAATTTTGCGGTGGTGGTTTCAATTAGAAGCGGTCCAATTAATGGCACTGTTTTTCAGGTTAAATATACGGGCAATGGTGAGGGTAAAGGTCAAGATCTTGCTTCTTTAGCTGGAACCGCCACCGGAGGTAATTGGACCAGTGCAATGACTTCTTATAACAAAGACGGCGATTTTTACCTTGTACCCAAAATGTCTCACGATTTGATTTCAGGATTTACGGTGCCTTCGAAATGTTTTTCAGCCAATTCAAGCGTGCAGTTTAGTAATACCTCAAAATTAACTAAGGACAGCATGTTTAATACAATAGCATGGAGTGGATATAAAGGAGGAGCTCATCTGTATTCTTGGAATTTTGGAGACGGGGGCACTTCTTTTGCAGAGAATCCAAGCCATACTTATGTCAATGCTGGCGCATATACCGCTAGACTGATTGTAACAGTAGCTGGCTGGAACAACACTAAATCCGATACAATTTCTATAAGATTATCTGTCGGATTATCTGTGAGTACAAGCGGAATCTCCAACGCGAATTGCAATGGCAGCAGCAACGGCAGTGTAACTGCTTTAGGAAGTGGCGGTGTTGCGCCCTATAAATACAGTTTGAATGGGGTTACTTATCAAACCAGTGCAACTTTCAATGGTTTATCAGCGGGGGCTTATACACTTTATGTTCAGGATGCCCTTCTTTGTGTTGCAAGCTCAAATTTCAGTATCACCCAGCCTACAGCGATAACATTCAGCACAGTTGGAACAACAGATGCGACTTGTAATGCAAGCAATGGAGACATTCTTGCTGTTGGTAGTGGTGGTTCTGGAGCATTGCAATACAAGCTTAATGCAGGTTCATTTCAAGGAAATGGCAATTTTCAAAACCTTGCTGCAGGCTCCTATCTTATTACTATGATGGATGGCAATAGTTGCTCTGCATCCAAAAACACCATTGTCAATAACACCAGTTCTCCGGTTTTAGGAATAAGTGGGATCACATATGTTAGTTGTTTTGGGGGCAATGATGGTAGCATTGTTTTGACCTCGACTGGCGGAACAGGATCCGTACAGTATAGTGTCAATGGGGGAACAAATTTTCAGTCAGGAGGTACATTCAATAGTTTGGGAGCTGGAACTTACAGTGTTTTGGTGAAAGATGCAGCAGGATGCACCAATGGGCAGGTAGTGGTTATTACACAGCCGAACAGAATTGATTTTAATGTCAGCTCTGTTCCTTCTAGTTGTTTCGGGCAGGCAAGTGGTGAGATACATGTGTCTTCAACGATTGGTGGAGTTGGTAAGTTTTCATATAGTATAAATGGCACCAATTATCAGTCATCGCCAGATTTTTATGGTTTAAAAGCAGGTGCTTACACTGTTTATGCTAAAGATTTTGCGTCTTGTATTGTTTCAAAAGCGGCCAATATTTCAGAACCATCAAAAATAGTTTCAACAAAAACTGTAACTGATGCAATATGCAACGGTAGTAATACAGGTACAATTCTTGTCTCTTCAAACGGAGGTACACCTTATTATAGTTTTAGCCTCGATGGCAACGATTATCAGGCAACAGGATTGTTCAATAATATTGGAGCCGGTAACCATATTGTCAATGTAAGAGATGTGAATCTATGCAAGGATACGGTCATTGTTTCTGTTGGACAACCTACTCCACTTGCTGCAAGTGTCAATACCTCGAATTCTACTTGTGGAAACAGCAATGGCGGTATGCTTGTAGTTGCGTCAGGAGGAACCGGCTCTTCTTATACCTATAGTTTGGATGGCTCAACATGGGTTAATTCAGGACAATTTACCGGCAAATCTGCTGGCACATATTATATAGCGGTAAAGGATGCAGCTGGATGTATTACGGTTGTTACAGCTACCATTATGGATTCTAACGGACCTACTTTTGGTGCCATAAGTAATACAAGTGTTACTTGCAATGGTGGAAGCGATGGTTCTATTACCGTTAACTCTGTAACTGGCGGAACAGGTGCAATAGAATATAGCCTTGACGGTATATTATTCCAGTCATCGTCTCAGTTTAAGAACTTGAAAGCGGGAAATTATATTGTAGTGGTAAAGGATGCCAATGGCTGCAGGAGTAACTCAGCGCAGATATTGCTTACACAACCAAATCCGATCCTCATTTCAAAATCCATCAGCAATGTTACCTGTTTTGGTGAAAATAATGGAGAGGTTACCATCACAGCAATTGGGGGTGCAGGTGCACTTGCTTATAGCATTGATGGAGGTACTACTTTCCAGTCGGACAAAACATTCAGAGGTCTTTATGCAGGAGATTATGTCATTACAGTTAGGGATGCCGGAAAATGCACGAACAGCGTATTTTTTACTCTTACACAATCCTCAAAAATAGATATCAATACTGGCATACTGAATGTAACCTGTCATGGTGCAGCAAACGGTGAGCTTACAGTATATGCTTCTGGTGGTAAACCTCCTTATCTTTATAGTCTAGGGGCTAGTTATCAGTCTTCCAACACCTTCACAGGTTTATTTGGTGCAAGTTATACCTGTTATGTGAAAGATGCCAATAATTGCATTGTTACAAAAGAGGTTGATGTAACAGAGCCGGCCGAATTGCTTATTTTCCAGACTGTCTCAGATGTTTCATGCGCTGGTGGAAATAATGGCGTGATTGACCTAACAATCACAGGAGGTGTTATGCCATATACATTCAGATGGTCGAATCGAAGTACTTCAGAAGATATATTTAATCTGAAAGCGGGAAATTATTCGGTGGTAGTAAAAGATGGAAACGGTTGCGAGAAAACAGCTTCTTTCATTTTAACTGAACCAACAAATCCTATCGTAATAAATGGTGTAGTAGTGAACACAATAGGTAACACAGGTAGTATAGATATTACAGTTACTGGAGGTGTACAACCATACAGATTCTTGTGGTCAAACGGGCAATCTTCAGAGGATATTAGCGGATTGACGCCAGGTAATTATACTGTTACTGTGATAGATGCAAATAATTGCGCTGCCAACAGTCAATTTAAAGTGCAGAATTCTACGGGTGTTACTATCCAGGAATTAGGCGGACAGTTAAAAATGTATCCGAATCCAGCTGGTGAATCTGTGTCTATTGAACTTGCCGGTTACAATGTTCAAAGGGTGAATATTGTCAATAGCATTGGACAAGTCGTTTACAGCTCAGAATCTTTTAACGGAACAAAAAATATCAATGTTATTGATTTTACTCCAGGTATTTATTATGTTGAGATTATTGCTGAAGGCTATAAGGTGATGCGCAAACTCACCATAGCGAGATAAACTAAATCAGCTAAACATAGAAAGGAAAACATCCTTCAAATGAAGGATGTTTTCCTTTTTTATTAATTTGCTGAATGGACTTAAGCATTTCTGTTTTTGGAATGGCGCTCTAATTTTCTTTTCGCAATTTGATTTTATAACCCCACAATGAACAATAAATATGGAATCAAATAAGGATTAAAAATACGGTTGACTAGGAAGTGAAAAGTGGTTGTTGGCTGAAAAGATTAAAATAAAGACAATTTAAGCATATTAAATAATTGCAAGTATAGATTTAAAATACAAGAAAATTGAAGTGGATGGTCGCACAGTGATACGGAAAGAAACAGTACGCTCTTTGTTAGAAAAGATGCGAGCTAAAACTGCCTGATGCAGAGCACTTGGTGTTCACTTTATTGAAAATGAAATAAAAAAAATTCTTTGAATCTCAAAGTCAGTTGAATTTAGATAAAAGCAATGCAATGATAACAAAGATTATTTGCCCTGTAGATTTTTCCCCTGTTGCCATCAATGCGGTGGAATATGCGGCCAGACTATGCCAGGTTTTTGGTTCCCGTTTGATTTTGCTGAATGCACAGAAATTGAAGACTATGGATGCCACATTCAATTTGCGGGAAGGTGTGTTCACTGAGAGTATTAGAAGAAGTTCGGAAAATGCTTCCGAGGTGCTGAATAAAATGAGTGTGGAAATAGGTATTGCCTTTAGAATTGCTGTAGATTATAAAGTGGATGTTACACATAAGTCTCTAGCAAGTGTAGTCAGCAGCAGTGTGGAAGGCAAGGCAATGGTCGTTATGGGAACCAACGGTCCAGACGATTTGTTTCAGTTTTTTTTTGGCACAAATACTTTCCGGGTTACTAAAAATGAGAATTGTCCGGTATTTATTGTTCCTCACAATGTGTCTTATGGTGCCATCAAGAAAATTTTACTCACTTGGGATGACAAAGCGGATAATAAAAAGTATATCGAGATTGTGAATGGTATCCTCAGTCCTTTCGATGCCAATCTGGAATTTTTAAATGTAAGTGCAAAGGGTTTGCGGTCAGGTTCCAATGGTTTCGGGAAGGATGGGTTCAATCAATTTAGGAGGGATATTCTGCCCCAGATCAGACCTATCGGGGAAGTCGTTTTTAGACATATTATTTCTAATGATGTTACAAGTGCCATCCTCAAACATATGCATGTGTCGGAGGCCGATCTTTTATGTGTCGTTCACCATCAGCGCGATTGGGTTGAGGATATGTTACATAATAGTATTACCCGGCAGTTAAGTGAAATATCGGATTACCCAATGATTGTTTTTCGCGATTAAAGGACAACGAAATTCGCTATTGCTTACTATGGAATTCAAACGTTTAAAATAGAGAAAAATAATAAATAGATTTTATGCAATTTTCAAAAAATGGACAGGCAAGGTCATTGGAGATGAGAGAAAATGATGAGCTCTTAAGGGTTGTTTATGAACGAAGGGCGATAAGGAAGTTCAAGGATTTACCTCTAGATAGGAAACTAATTGAGGAGATTATTGATTCAGGCCGAATGGCTCCTTCGGCAATGAATAAGCAGCCCTGGAGGTTTTATGTTCTTACAAAAAGGGACGATATCAGGCTTGTTTCAAATGAAGTTTCAAAGTCAGTACTCAAAGGGATTGTAAAATCAGGGATTAAAGGGATTTTGAAGACTGCTAGTGACTTTCTGCATTTTTCCCATAACGGAGATTTTCTGAAGATGAATGATCCCGTTTTCCATAGCGCACCCGCAGTTATTTTATTAGCTTCTCCAAAAGAGAATGAATGGGCTGACCTAGATATTGGCATGTGTGCTCAAAATATAATGCTGGTGGCCAAATATTTGGGACTAGATACTTGCCCTGTCGGTATGGTAAAGTATTCTGGTTCTAAATTATTGTCGAAGCTCAAAATTCCGAAATCAGAAAGAATCAACCTTGCAATCGCCATTGGATATGGGGATGAAAACCCAGAGCCAAAGGAAAGAATAAAAAATAATGTGACATTTATTTGAGATGAATCAACCTGATAAGTGATATGGAGCACTTGTCTGATTGTTATTTGCTATTTATTTTGATTTAACATTAAACAAAGAGGATAATAGTTATGATTAACAAATGCAGTTATATAGTACTTACTTTAGGGATGATGCTTGTGGCTTGTTCGGACAATAACAAAAAGAGTGCAAGTGAATTGTTGAAGGATCCTGTGATGGAAGAACATATTTACAATTCCATACTCTCCGACAAACAGCATTTGACCAAGTTTATGGATAAAATGATGGCAGATGCTCACAGCATGAAAATGCTGATCAATAATGGCACAATGATGAAAACAATTTGTATGTCTGAAGAATTGGATAGCATGGTTGCCACTGATAAAGAAATGATGGAAAGCATAACTTCAAAAATCTTAGAAAGTATGAAAAAAGACAGTATTGTATGCGATCACACCTGCAATAGGATGATGGAAAATGAGCAATTCAGAAATTACCTCAATAAACGCAGAATTGAGAAAAAATAATATTTAGCAGTGCTTGAAATGAACGGATTGGTAAATGTTAAATCGGATGATAAATTGAAGTTGAATGCAAAGTTTATTAAGTAGTAAATAAGCCAGTGATTAAATAAAAAATTAAGCTAATATGATTGAAGAAACGCTTAGGCATATTGTTGTAATTCGGGCCCTAAACTGATCAATTATTCTTCCAGAATTGAGGTCTTTTTTTTAACGGTATTGTTAAGCACTCAAGGGAGTGTCGTTGTCCAATACACAAGACCAAAGACACAAGTTCAATTAGTTGTGGTTTATTGATGATTTCTGTAAAATACGCACAAAATGGAGACGGTCAAATTAACCTATAATTTTTATCACTATTGGAAAATTAGTTTCTCAGCATTTCAAGCTTTCTGGCATTCAGTATCTTAATGTTCCCATTGTTAGTTTCAATCAACCCTTCTTCTTTAAAATCAGATATATTGCGGCTAACAGATTCGGGGGAAATGCCCGAAAGAGAGGATAAGTTTTCACGTTGCATCGTAAAAGATTGCCCATTGGTTTCATCTGATTTGTATTTTGCGGACACAAAAAGTATGGCTTCTGCCACCCTCTTTCTGGCGGAATCATAGGCCAGTTTTATCAGTTTATCCTCAGCTTCGGTAAAATTACGCGAAATCAACTTAATAAATTTTAAGGCTACTTCATTATTGGTGTACAGCAACTGGAAAAAATCCTCCTTTGGAATGAGTGCTACTTCGGAGTCGTCAATCGCCATTGCAAATTCCTTGTGCATGCCATTTTCAAGTAATGCATTATGCCCTAAGAAATCTCCATCCTTGAGTATGTCAATGATAAATTCCTTACTCGATTCATTTGATTTGAAAATCTTTATTTTGCCGGAAATTATGAAATAGAGGAAATTGGCTGAATCACCTTCCATGAATAACATGTCTTTTTTGCGCAACTTTTTGATTGTGCGGTGTTCAGTGAGTATATCAAGACCAAATTCTGTTTTAGCCGTATTCAAAAAGCTATTAAAGCCTTCAAAATTATTTTCGTATTTTTTGATTAGCAATTCGTTTTTCTTCAATCTGGCTGCAATAATTCGCAGTAAATCATCACCGTTAAAAGGTTTTGGTAGGTAATCGTCTGCACCAAGATCCATTCCTTTTCTGAAATCTGCTTTGGTAGATCTAGCGGTCATAAATATAAAAGGGATGCCAGTTAATTCTGGGATATTATCGAGCGCTCGCAAAACGCCATAACCATCCAATAAGGGCATCATGATATCACATAATATAAGGTTGGGTTTATTCGCAACAGCCATTTCAAGACCTTCTTTTCCATTGGAGGCAGTTATTGTTTCATAACCTGCTATCTCGAGAAGCTGGGATGTATTGCTCCTTAGGTCCTCATTGTCTTCGATAATCAGTATTTTTTTCATATTTTTTTAAATAATTTGAATTAAATTTTGAATTTCATATTGCTAGAAAACGAAAATAGTAGTTTACACCAAACTACAAAATGATTTAAATCACTATCTGCACCCAATCAAATCAATCCAATGCAATGAAATCAGAGTATTTGCACTTATTAGAAGCGTAAATATCAGATAATAAGGCGTTAAGGAGTATGGAGCTTTGAATATTAAGAGGTGTGAAATTTAAGAAAAAATGTGGTGCCTTTGTTTTCTTCACTCTTGCAGGAGATTTGTCCGCCCATTATCTGAATAAGTTTTTGAGTAATGTGTAATCCTAATCCTGTGCCCTGAATATTCATTGCATTCTGAGCCCTGAAGAACGACTGAAAAATGTGTGCTTGGTCTGCTTTTGGTATGCCGATACCGCGATCACGTATAGAAAAGGTAAATTCACCAGATTTTGTGAGCTGAGTTAAAATGTCTATTTTACCTCCATTGGGAGAGAATTTAAAGGCATTTATAATCAAGTTGGATAAACATGTTTTCAAAAGCTTTTTGTCCAGGGTGACCTTTGTTGTATTTCCGGTGTGTTTGTATCCGATGGAATGTATGCCATTGAATGTTGTTAATTCATTTAATAGATGCGGTATATACTCTTTAATATCAAAGCTGTCAGGTCTGTTGATTGTGCCTCCATTTTCGATTTCGTTGGCAGAATGGAAATCAATGAGGATCTCTTTGAGTCTATTGATAGAAGTTTTGATTTTGTGAAAATGTTGGCTTCTCTTCATGGTATCCAGCTTATCCGAATAGTTTTCTATCAGTTCTGCAGAAGAAAGGATTGTGGCTAATGGTGTTCTGAATTCATGGGATGCGATGGTGATGAACTGCGATTTCATATCATTCAATTCCCTTTCCTTCATTAGTGCCAGTGCAAGTTTTCTTTCCTGTGCTTTCTGAAGGGTAACATCGTTGATAACAGTAAATAGGTATTTGAATTGACCGTTTAAATCTTTCATAATAGAGGTTTCTATTATGGAATCTATAATTTCATCATTCTTTCTGATGATTTCAAATTCTCCACGCTGTTGCTTCCCAGATTCGATAACCTTTTGTCGTTGAACGTAGAATGAATCCTGCGCTACTGTTGTGTATAAAAAAGTGGAAAAATGCTTGCCAATGAGCTTTTCTTGAGGGACGTTCAAGAGGGTGCTTCCCATTTTGTTTACATTGACAATTTTGCCATTTTGATCGAGAATAAAGTAACCAATAGGGGCAAAATCAAATAGATTGACGTATTCCTCAACAGATTCGAGAAGCAAGGATTGTGCGTTCAGCAACTCATCGTTTTGCATCTCAAGCTCAATTTTATGCACGCTAAGTTCATGTTCTATTTCTTTTTGACTGAAATTAAACACTTGTTCTTGGCCTTTTAATAGCTTGGATTCTGCTTTTTTTCTGAGCTTTTGGAATTCTTTTTTTGTTGAACTGTTTTTATCCATAGAATTATAGGATGGTGGATGGTGTTGTTTTTGATGTCTCTTGCCAAATGCCCACAATATATGCAGGACGTTTATCCTCCGCAGCTGCGTATTTCATAAAATTCGTAAATGTCTTGTATTTTCCATTGCTGCATTTCCATCTGAAGTTAATCTCCATCTTCCCTTTTTTTCGAAGAGCAGAAAAGGCTGTCATGATTTTCTTTTTGTCGTCTGGATGCAGCCGATTGGTCCAAAAGGAAGATTTATGTATAAATTGTTCCGGTAAAAATCCGGTAAGATTTTCACAACCTTTGCCGATAAATGAAAAATGCAATTCTGGATCCATTGTGCATGAGAATGGAACGACCGGCAAATTCTCTATCACCAGATTCAGATGTTCATTGGTTTTTTTAAGGTTTTCTTCTACCAGTTTCTGTTCGGTAATATCCACAAATGTTACAAGAACACCTTCTATTACATTTTCGGATGTTCTGTATGGCAATATCCGCATGTGATACCAAGTGCCATCTGTTGTGATAATATCGGCGGTCCTAACCATTAAGGTGCGCAAAACATGCTTTATGTCATCAGCGAATGTTTCATAAACAATATTGCTAGTTAAATGGGTCATTGGCCTGTCAATATCGGAGGGTATCAGGTTGAATAGCTTCGTGGCAGTAGGGGTAAAACGTTTTATTTTAAGATCTCTATCAAGAAAAATTGTAGCCACTTCAATACTTGACAGCAAATTGGTTAAGTCATCGTTGGCCTCGGACAATTGTTCAATTTTTTCCGACAATTCAGAGTTAACGGTTATTAGCTCCTCGTTTACCGATTGAAGTTCTTCCCTTGATGTTTCAAGTTCTTCATTGCTACTTTGAAGTTCTTCGTTGGATGATTGGTATTCTTCATTGGATGTCTGAAGGTCTATGTTGGATGTTTCAAGCTCATTAATGGCGGTTTGCAGATGCTCACGTGTAATTCTTAGTTCGTTTTCAAGTTCTCTGGTATTTATTGTTTTTGCAGAAACTTTTCTGCCTTTTTTTTCTGCAAGTGGTTTTTCAATACTTTCGAATATAATTATCAGTGCACCAAGGTCAATGTCTTTGGTAAGAATAGGTTTTATAATAAGGTTGATTGTTCGGAAATGGTCGTTGATATTGACATCAACATTCTTGACCGTGATTTCAGTCCTTTTACTTCTAGCTTCATGAATAGCGGAATCAAGTATGGCTTTTAATCCAAACTTCGCCATTTCAAGTATATTCAGGCTTGCTTCTCCTTTCGAAGGCTCGAAGTAAAGACCAGTATTGCCTGAAAAGTAGATGGCATTATTGTATTTGTCGACCATAACGGTGGGCGGAGCGTATTGATTCAATAGTATTTTTTCGGTCAAGCCTGCGATGTTGATTTTTTGTTTGATTTCATGTGGCATATTTGAAATTGAAGGAACTGGACTCAGATTGGTAAAGGGCAGTGCAAATGCGGAATTGGTTTTACGGGGGGGTAAATCCTGATTTTTTTTGAAAATTTTAGTTTTAGCGTCAAATACTGAAAAATAATCGTTGTAGTCTCCGATGCTTTCAGAAGTGCCTAATATCAGTATACCATCCTTGTTAAGGCTATAGTGAAATAAGGGAATTATTTTTTTTTGAAGGTCACTGTTCAGATAGATGAGTAGATTGCGACAGGTGATCATGTCGATTTTGGAAAAAGGCGGGTCTTTGATTAGGTTATGGTGCGCAAATACCACCATCTCCCGAATCTCTTTCTTTAGCTGATAGCCACTTTCTCTGCGGGTAAAATCCCTTGACACGCGGGCGGAGGAGAGGTTGGCGATAGCAACCTCCGAATATACACCGTTGCGGGCAAATTCAATGGCCTGTTTGTCTATATCCGAAGCAAAAATAATTACTTTGATGAATTGTTTGTTTTTCTCAAGGGCCTCCCGCAAGAGGATGGCTAGCGAATAGGCTTCTTCACCTGTAGAGCAGCCACATACCCACACTCTAAGTTCCTTTTTATCTATGCAGTTTTGGAGAAGATGGGGAATGGTTTTTTTCTCGATGCAGTTAAAAACTTGCTTGTCTCTGAAAAAAGAAGTTACACCTATGAAAAAATCCTTGTAAAGTTTATCGGTTTCATTGGTGTTGTTGTGCAGAAGTTTGATGTATGCCCTAATTGTATCTGTCCTATTGAGGGTTAACCTTTTTAATATCCTGCGAACAATGGTATTGGTTTTGTAATTCGAGAAATCATAGCCGGTCTGGTTCCGGATAATTTGAATAATTTCCTGTAACTCCTCCTTTGAAGGGCTTGTCGATTCTTGTTTATGGTTGTTCTGAATACGTTTTTCTTTAGCGAAATGGTTCAAGATGAAGGCCGGCATTTTCTCTGGTGGCAGTATGATGTCTCCAACCTTGGCCATAATTGCATTTAATGGCATTCCATCGAATTGCGCTGTCTCCGGTTCCTGTATGATGGTGTAGCCACCTGCCGCTTTGATAGCCTCAAGCCCCAGAGTGCCTTCGGTGCCTGTTCCAGACAAAACAATGCCAATGGCATTTTCTTTCTGGTCGGTTGCAAGCGACGTGAAGAATGAATCGATGGTTCTTCTGACATTTCGCAATTCCTTTGGTTTGGTAAGATGTAGACAGCCATTTTTAATGGTTAAATCTTTGTTAGGTGGTATTACGTAAACATTGTTAGGGTTCACAATCGTGTTGTTCTCGATTTCAGACACCTTCATCTCGGTATGCCCCCCAATTAATTCCGATAGTAGACTTTTATGCAGGGGGTCGAGATGCTGTATGATTATAAAAGCAATCCCGCTGTCAATAGGAGTATGGTCGAAAAACACCTTTAAAGCTTCAAGTCCTCCAGCAGATGCGCCAATACCTGCCATCAGAAAAGTGTTGGCTTTCTTGTGTTTTTTGGCTTTGTTGTCCGGTCCTGACATTGGCATCCCGGAAGGTATATTAATCGCTTTTTTCACAAAGATGAAATATTATTGCTTTTTCTCGGAATGTATAACTGACAATGCGCCGAAGTTTTAAACCAAGGCATTGTAAATTGTTTTATGGCTGCAAAATAGTATTTTTTTATTTCTAAAGATGTAATGTCTGATATGATTTTGAGTATAAAAAATCAACAATTAAACCACAATAAATAATTTCTTGGTTAGATGGGGTTGTTTAAAAAAAACGCACATGAACTCGCCTTTTTTTAACGCTTCAGGCATGGTTGAGGAAGTGGACTTTTGCCGCTGATAATGAATTGGAAAATGCATTTAATAGGTTCATGGGATATTGGAAAAATAGCTAAATATTCTCTTCAATTATTAGTTGATTGTGGGATCTAATAAATACGTGCTACAGAATTCTTCTTGCTTGAGTGTAACATTAGTGAATTAGGTTTTTTTAATGTTGTATAATAGATCAATAAAAACTCAGTATTCTCTTGCACAGATACAAAATAAAGGTTTTCAGATGATTGTCTGAACGCCCTTACACTGTTTTTCGCCAGTATTGTTTAAAGCGAGAATACAACCGAATCTATTTCAAGCTCGTTCTCTACTTTTTCAACACCCGGTGCCAGCCAAGCCGCTAATTCGGCATCTTTCCTTTCAGCATATGAGCGGACTTTGCCCTTCAAGATTACCTTGGTGCCGTCGACAATTACTTTAACGCGCTCTGCATTCAAAGATACACTGCGTTGAATAATATTTTCTTTCACCTCAGATGGTGTCAAAGATGGTTTAACTTTGATGTTGTTGGTTATGCCAATGATACCTTGAAGGTTTTCTATGGCATGTTTGGCAGAATTTCTTTGGTAATCCCACTCCACATAACCGTCCAATGTCACCCAAGCATTTTCTACTTTTATCTTTATCCTGTCTTCGGGTATTGCACTTTGCCATTTTAAGGCATTGACAATGATAAAGGCATTGACAATGGCTTGGGTAATTTCAGTGTCATTCCGCCTTTTATTGGATGGTACTTTCACTTCTATGTCTTCGGTCACCTCTTTTACTCCAATAACCCTTTTGGCGGCTTTCTCGGCCTCCATTTTTTTAGTGTAGGTGTCTACTGTTCCGGAAAGTGCTACAATGCCATTTGTTACTGCTACCCTAATTTCACTGGTATTAAGGATTGGTGACCGACGAAACTCTGCCATCACGTTTTTTTGGATTTCTAAACCTGTTTTCATTGCTTTTTTCATTAATTGCTCCACTATTTGTTGATTTACAATCCAAAATTATCCAGGGGGTGTGATTTTTTTTTTGATGGTTGATACTAACAATGGTGATTTAAATCATCTTGTTATATTGCTGGAATTGTTTAAGGAAAAGGGTAGTTGCTTGTGATGTGACAATAGGAATTATTTGTAATGCATTTCGTTCCTCTATTGCTTTTCCTTGCCACAAGGCAGTAACATGGGTTAATTAGAAATAAATAGAGCGAAGCTTTATGCAAACTCCGCTCTATTATGCACAAGGCAATTTATCTTTCGATAAAATTACTCAAAGCATGTCTTTTAGTTAAGCACTTGTTCATAGGTTTACAGGTATTGTGTATTAAATAGTCTATAGTTTCATGTGTTTTGTGTATTCGGAATTATACCCATAGCAAATGATAGAACTTAATAAAGACATTGCAAATGTAAATTCATGAAATAGACCTAGTAGTGATTTTAGTCATCGGTGTGGTTGATTTGTGATATCCATTTGAAAAATCTTGCAAGATGGACAGACATTGATAAATAGCAGGATTATGCACTGCCCTTCAAAAATTGAAGCCATTTGGTGTAAACACAATCAGAGTAAATTATCAGTAGCATTGAGCTGAGCATATAGAGTCAAATGAATCTTCAACTTATATTAATGGTCATTTTTGGGATTGCCATTAACCCGTTGCTCCTAATCTAGTTGACAGCCATTTAGCCATCCTGAGGGGCTTCAAGAAAACCATTTAGTAATGAAGTCAATGCCACGTCCAAGCCAATCAGGCTTTTACTAGAGCGAAATTATTCGATGCTTATTACTTAACTAAGTTTTAATCGAAGTGGGCTTTTTTTAGCCATATAAACGGTTGTTCTCAATTCTTAATTATTCCCTAGTTTTAACACAGTTCGTTTTACAAGCTCGGTTCAAAAGAAAACACTTTTCAACCTTAAGGCTTCTGAAGTCTTATGCTGTTATACAAGCTAATCAGAGTTATAATGCCTTTGTCATAAGTTACTTTATACTCATCCACATCATCATTTACCAGTTCTGGTATTTTTATTATATTAGTGGTTTGATTAAATGTCCAGTTTAAACCCTGATTTTCAGATTCTGTTTTTGTTTCCATGCCTAAATAGTAACAGTTATTGCCTGAATATGAAAATATAGGATATTGAATTTCAACGTTTCCTGAGAATGAGCCAACATAATTATTCATAAATGACATTGTGGCATTAAGTATTTTACTGTATTCAAAATATTCCACATTGTTGCAAAAAGAGTTTCCACGTTTTTGTGATTTAAAATAGTCTTCGCCATCCACTTCAAAGCCTATCAATTTCCATGGGCTACCAGAAATTAAAACTTTATCAAGTGGCAGTTCCAGTGTAGCTTCTATAGTTTTAGTAACCTCGCCATAAGCTGTTTTTACATTTATATGGAAAGTGAAATTTGTTTCAGGCGCTGTGATGTTTTTAGGTGTAAATTTTACTTTTCTTCCTATTATATCATCAGTTATTTGCACGCTGATATTGGGATTGCTGATCTGGTCTATGGTATAATCCTGCAAGTATATTTGTTCTGTTTTTTCTGCGGGAACTTCCATATTAGGCTTATAGGGTAAAAACTGGCCAATGTTTTCCATTGTTTGGTTATGATAATCAATACTTGAAATCATCTCCGTAAATGCAGGCGAAAGGCTTACATTCTGCCTATTGAGGTTCGTAAAAGTTACACTTGCGCTAAGGTGATTTTCTTTATCCGCAGTAAAAGTAAGTACGCTTCTTTTTTTGGGATCATCCATCTCAACTGGAGCAAATGGGTCGTCAACATCTTCAATACCAGTAATGGTTTCGAAAATACCTTTAGTTGCTTCGGCAACATACGCAGAAACAAATGCCAATCCACCGCTGATTTTACCTGGAGTTTTATCCAATTCTGCTCTAGCATTAGTATATGCAGCGTTAATTTTGCCATTAAATGTTTTCTCTGCTTCCAACCTTGCCTGCTCTTGTTTGGCTTCACATTCCTGGAGTTTTTGTTTGTAATGATTTTTCCACTCTTCGCTGCCGCTGCCTTGCAAGTATACATTATACGAGCGGCGAACACTTTCACAAGGATCTCCGGATCTTTTGCTGCTTAGTACAAGAGGGCATAATCCTATAGCAATCTTAAAGTCCTCAAGCCATTGTTTATTCGCCTCATAAATGTAGGCGAATTTCTTTTTTTCAATATCAGGAAGCTGAGCCAACAATGCAGCACTTTTATCATAAGCTTTTTTTACAAAATCCTTTAAACTGTCGGCAGTGCCTTGGCGCACATCTCCTTCCTGCACTTTTATGTCATATTCTTGTGAAATTTGACTATATTGATTATTGAGCCTTGTTTTATAATCTGCTATATACTTATTGACATCGACTATTGGTGTATAAGGTTTAACGATGATTTTTGCCCTTGCTTCGCCAGTGACGGTTTCCATGCTTAAATTATAAACACCTGTCGCCAATTCCGGCAATTGGAAAAAATATGCAAAAATATCATTATTTGATGTACGGTAGGCAACAACTGTAGAGTCACCAACTTTTAGGACAACTGTTTTAGAATTAACATCTTTTGGTTGGCCATTTTCTAATTGCAATCCAATCAACTGGTATGGTAAAGCTTCAGCAGCAGAAACAATTAGCATTTGGGAACCTATTGAAGGTAAATCATCTGGTTTGTCTTTTTTGCATGAATTAAAGATGATAAAAAAAGATGACAGAAGAAGAAGTTTTAATTTTTTCATTTATTTGTATATAATTGACAGTCAATAAGAAGAGTCGATTGAGTGGCAAATATAGCTTATTTGTATAGGAAATCCTAAATCAATGAATCACTATCTAAGGTCATAAGTTGGGCAAATTTAAAACATTGATAAAACTTGATTTAATGTTTTCGAAATAAACTATAGGGTGTCCCCGAAGCAGAGCCTTTTAGTAATAATTCATATTTTCTCCAACACTTATCAGGTTCAATAAATTCCTTACCATCTTGTCTTATATTATTAAATTTCTTTTATAATATTTTGTTATCTGGAACTTAGGAATTTTTGAATCGCAGCAATAGTAAGATCAGGGTTTCTTGCCCCAGGAAGGTGGTTCGCTCGAGGAATAATTTCTGCTTTTAAATTTATTAAATTCTTTTCAGCTCTTCGAATTGCTGATTCATATTCATTAATTATTTCTATTTTTCCATAAATGAGTAGAGTTGATGTTTTTAGCTGTCTTAATAGTTCATCGGTCAAGACAGAAGCGAATACCTGATTTGCTGATTTCCCTTGTTTTAGTAATAATAAAAAAAGTTTATAAAATTTGGAGAAAGGGTACCCCCATTGTCAGGAATTCTGCAATTCCTCAACTTTTTCTTCAGGCAATACCAAAAGCGGAATATTGGTATGAAATGTCATTTTTTTGCTGGCACTGGGATGGAATACCCGTCCCAAAGTACTGTAATGATGATGTATCATGACCAGAAGATCTGTATTCTGACTTGCAGTAAAATGATTAAGCTCCTTTACCAGATTCTCGCCTTCAACCTGAAAACAAGCCTCCCTGTTAACACCTAGTTTCGCATTAAGCGTCAGATTAATTTCATTCTTATCGACATCAGATTCATTCACAGTAATAATCTGTAACTGTGAATGAAATGAACTTTTGAGGACACTTAAGAAAGATAGGTTCCCATTTTTTTACACATTGTAAATAATATGACAATTAAAAAGCTAAGAATTAAGGTCAAAAAGCAGCTTGATATTAAAAATACGTTATTATAAGGTAAAATCGGTGTTTATTTTAAATTAGCACACTGACAGATTGTTTTACTCAATAATAACATGCTTGTAATCTCTTGCTAATGACGATAAAATAATTTTGCGGGTCAATAAACACATAAAATGAAAAAAATGTACAAGAAAAAAATGATGCTCCTATCGCTGTTGTTTTTAGCGATAATGGCAGTGCAAGCCCAGATTAGTCCCCAATTTATCGGAAGGTTTTCAACAGGGATTTACGACAAAGCAGCAGCAGAGATAACGGCATATGATGCAGTATCTAAAAGAATGTTTGTTTTGAATGGACCCGATACAAGCATTAAAGTAGTAGATATTAGTAAACCAGCTAATCCTGTTCAAATCAGTACCATTTCCATTAAATCTTATGGAAAGGATCAGACTTCAATTGCCTGCATGAACGGTGTTTTAGCGGTAACTGTTATCAATACCCTAGGTAAAACTGAAAACGGAGTTGTGGTGTTCTTCAATGCTTCCACTTTAGCCTATATTAATAAGGTAGACGTGGGTGCTAATCCCGATATGGTTATCTTTTCGCCAAACGGTAAATTGGTATTGGTAGCTAATGAAGGTGAACCCAACGACGATTATACCATCGATCGAGAAGGTTCTATAAGCATTATCGATATCTCAAAAGGTATTTCAGCACTTACTCAAAATGATGTTAAAACAGCTGGTTTCACCGATTTCAACGGAACTAATATTGATTGGAAAATAAAAATTACTGGAAAAATTCAATCAGGTGGATCATTTTTACGAAACTCAACAATTGCAGAAGATCTTGAGCCGGAATATATTTCTGTTTCAGAGGATTCTAAAACAGCCTGGGCAACTTGTCAAGAAAACAACTGTATTGCAGTGATTGATTTAACCACATCTAAAGTGACCAAATTGATACCTTTGGGTTTTAAAAATCATAGTTTAACAGGTAACGGAATCGATGCAACAGATGTCGGTAGTGCTATAAATATAAAGAGCTTTCCGGTTTTTGGTATGTATATGCCCGATGCCATTGCAAGTTATACCTTAAAAGATACGACTTATTTATTTACAGCTAATGAGGGAGATTCAAGAGCCGATTGGGGAACCGCAAATAATGAAGAAATTAGATTTGGTAATGCTGCCTATATTGTAGATACAGCTAAATTTGGTGGTGCGGCCAATGTGGCTGCACTGAAAGCAACAAGTGCTATGGGTAGGTTAAATCTTACTAAGGCATTTGGTGATTTTAATAAGGATGGGAAGTATGATTCTGCATTTTGTTATGGAGCAAGATCTTTTTCGGTTTGGAATTCAGTAACTGGAAAACTCGCATGGGATAGTAAGGATGAATTTGAGCAAAAATTGGCAGCCATATTTCCTTCTAATTTTAATGCCAGCCATACAAGTAATACCATAGATTCCCGAAGCGACGACAAAGGACCTGAGCCTGAAGCAGTGACTATTGGAAAAATATTAGATTCCACCTATGCTTTTGTTGGATTGGAAAGAATTGGCGGTATAATGATTTACAACATTACCAACCCAAACAAACCATATTTTGTAAACTACATCAATACCAGAAATCTTTCTGTAACACCAAGTCTTAGCAATTTAGCAACAGTTGGTGATTTAGGTCCTGAGGGTTTGGTTTTTATTCCTAAATCACAAAGTCCAAATGGACAAGATTTGCTTTTGGTTTCTAATGAAGTTTCTGGAACTGTTGCAATCATACAACTTAACGGAAAAAGTGCATTTCAAATGCAGATATTGCACTCTTCTGATATGGAAAGTGGTGTACCAGCAGTGGTTGATGCACCCTATTATGCAGCCACCGTTGACAAACTTGAAGATCAGCACAATAACACGTTGATTTTGTCATCAGGTGACAATACACTTCCTGGTCCGTTTTTGTCGGCTGGTGAAGACCCATCTATGCAAACAGCATTGAGATCTACTGCTTCTTCATATTATAAAGGATCTCAAGCACAAAGACCAGCATTAGGTCGTCCAGATATTGCGATAATGAATATTATCGGGTTTAATGCTTCTACATTAGGTAATCACGAATTTGATCTAGGAACAGGCGATCTAAATGGACAAATAGGTGTTGATATTAGAAGTAACGGTGCTGACAAAAGATGGTTGGGAGCACAATTCCCATATGTAAGTTCTAACCTTGATTTTAGCAAAGACGCCAATTTAAATTATTTGTTTACAAATCAAATTTTGAGAGATACAGCATTTAGAACTCCTGTTAATATCACAGCTAATTCACAGAAAAAGGGGCTTGCACCATCGATTATTATCGAACGTAATGGCGAGAAAATTGGTGTTGTTGGTGTAACAACACAAGCTTTAGCTAAAATCTCCTCACCGGGTTTGACAAGCGTTAAAGGTCCTCAAGTTGACGATATGCCTGCACTTGCAGCTATTCTTCAACCAGTAATCGACTCTTTGATTGCAAAAGAAGGTGTGAATAAAATTATTTTACTTGCGCACTTACAACAAATTACCAATGAGAAAGCCTTAGCACCTTTGTTGAACCATGTTGACATCATTATTTCTGGTGGTAACCACAATTTTACTGCCGATGGAAACGATAGATTGATCGCTGGACATACTGCTACTGAAAGATATCCGATAATCACCAAAAGCAAGTCAAACGATCCGATGGTAATTCTAAACACCACAAGTGAGTGGAAATATGTTGGAAGATTTGTTTGTGATTTTGACAAAAATGGTAAATTGTTAATTGACAAACTAGATTCTAATGTAAACGGAGTTTATGCTTCTGATTCTGT
Source organism: Bacteroidia bacterium (assembly GCA_044357345.1). Lineage (GTDB taxonomy): Bacteria > Bacteroidota > Bacteroidia > NS11-12g > UBA955 > JABMMZ01. Next base: position 1,967 of record JBIKPR010000021.1, on the reverse strand, counting down.
AACTGTAAAAGCACTTTGGGGAACTAATAACGCTTTTGCTACAGGAACTAAAGGCGCCAATGTTCTAACCTTATGTAAGGCGGTTGGATTAGTTATTGCAGCTAAGGATGGTAATATTTTAGGCAAGTCGAATGTGTTTTTAGAAGGCAGAAGAAATGCCGTAAGAACCGAAGAAACTAATTTAGGTAACATATCATCTGACGCCAATTTATGGTATGCAAAGAAATATGATCCAAAAGTATCTATTTCTCTGAAAAACGGTGGTGGAATCCGTTCTGCAGTTGGTTATGTAAATTCGGTTGGAAGTAATGTCATTCTAGAAAGAAACCAAGCCAATCCACTAGCAGGTAAATCTGCCGGTGATGTTTCTCAACTCGATGTTGAAAATTCATTGCGATTTAACAACAGCCTTGTGATAGTTAGTGTGTCTGCTGCAGGTGTTAAACGTCTAATTGAACATAGTGTTTCGGGTTCAAAACCTGGACTTACACCAGGTCAGTTTCCGCAGGTAGGTGGTGTTTCTTTTAGCTATGATACAAGCAAAACGAGTGGGAATAAAATTTGGTCAATGGTGCTTATTGATTCTGTTGGTAATTCTAAAGATACACTTGTAAAATACGGTAAATTGGTTGGTGATACCTCAAGAACTTACAAAATTGTTACTTTGAACTTCCTTGCTAACCCATCTTTTGTAGGTTCAAGTGTTGGGGGTGACAACTATCCTTTTCCTACTGTAGTTAGAGCTAGAGTTGACCTTGATACAGCCATCAAAACGGCTGGTACTTCGTCATTTAGCTTAATAGGAAGAGAGCAAGATGCATTTGCTGAGTACATGTTGTCAAAACACAATACTTCATTAAAAGCATACAAGGTAAGAGATACGTCTGTTATGGGTGATACTAGAATTCAATTAATTAATGCGCGACCAGATGCCATTTTCCCTAAGCTGTCATCTTTTTCTTTGCTTACTCCCGCTAACAATTCTCGTGTTGCAGTAAAAGACGCTGATCCAACCCCAGTTACAATTACTTGGGAAAAATCAACTGGAGCTACCCGTTATGTTTGGATTTTAGATTTACAAAGTGGCAACTTTAAAACACCACTGTTAACCTTGCAATCAAATAACAATGGAAAGAACAACGATTTAACATTAACTTCAGGTGGCATAAGCAGTGCTTTGGCTGGCTTGGGCGTAGTTCTAGGCGACTCTATTAATTTAAAATGGACTGTTAAAGCATACCAAGAAGGCCATGATTCATTAACCGCTTCATTGCCTTTTAACATTAAGTTTGTGCGTTTGATCAAAACACCTACCAACGTTGATGCTTTGGGTTTAGAAAATAATATCAATATTTATCCTAATCCTGTTATTGATTTCATGAATTTGACGAATACTACGGGTAAGAATTTAGACATCCAAGTTATAGATTTAAAAGGTCAGATTTTATATGAAGGCAATGTTTCAGAAATGGCTAAAATCGATTTAAATCATTTGGCTGCTGGTTTGTACATTCTAAGAGTCCAAACTGTTAATCAAGATCCTCTTCGATACCTGTTTATAAAATCAAACTAGTACTAATAATATTTTTTCTTAAAAGGTTGGCTGAAAAGCCAACCTTTTTTTGTTTCATCATGCTTTTGAAAGAGGAGGTGTCCCCGCAGCAGAGCTCCTTCGTCGCACGCTACGGGTCTCACCCTGTAGCGTGAAAACCCTGACCGAATTGCATAAAAAAAACCCTGAAAGTTGTTAAAGCCCCAGTACCAGAGTTTTTCGCTTCGCTACAAACACGGTACGGGGCACACGAAAATAAAAAAACCGCCTTTAGGGCGGTTTTAATTTTCGTGGGGGCAATTGGCGAAATGTCGAACCTTTTGACTCGTCCTAAAATAAGTTTACAGTTTAATTTATTAATCCTGTTAATAGTTTACAGTTGATTATTAATCCTGAATTTGGTTTACAAACGTAT
>JBIKPR010000076.1:0-11787 GCA_044357345.1 Bacteroidia bacterium | reverse complement strand
CAAAGGTTGAGCTTCCCAAACCAGATGTACCTGAACGGATCCAGTTGAATGAACTAAAATCACCATCATTATCAGGAACGGCTGTTAACCAACGTTTGTTGTCGTCGGCGTACTTAACTGTGTAGCCTAGGAAACCATTGCTGGTTTCACCGTAAGGATTTCTACCAGGTGCTGGCACTTGTTGAATTTCAACTGCAAGACCCCAATCTCTTAAGTTATTAACTGTTTTGGTTGCACCTTTAAATTTAACTTTACCTTGAACGGTCTCGATTTTATTTTCGATGGTACCATCTGCATACACAGACTCACCAGAAGTTAAATTGGTAATTACCCAATGTGATTTGGCTGAAATTGAATCTTGGAATTTATTGATACCTGATCCTCTTGCATTCACTTTAAAACTATCTGGCTCAATGAATCTAAATTCAAAGTTAGCATTTGGAACCAATAATGGATCTACAACTTTAATTTTAACTGGACCGCTGCCACCTAAGTAAACCGGAGCGGCACTGAAATTGTTGGCCATAATTTCGTTGATGGTCTCCTTAGAGAATTCCAAGATTTGTCCACCATTGCCTTTACCAGCAACTTGCTTTAAAATTGGACCATCACCATACGCAGCGCCCAATTCACTGCCAAAATATTCTGGCTTAGAGTTGTGGGGGTAAGCACTGAATTTAACTGTATTTCTTCCTGCCAAGTATTGCACTGGTTCTAATTTCAGCAAATCGTTTGCAGGGAAGCCATAAGCAAATACCAAATAGTGGTAAGTTTTAAAGTTAACCAAACGCTTGTTTGAACCAGAAGCAAAGGCATCATCTTTCATGCTAAATGTATGCAAAATACCGTTGTTTGCTCCATCTACTTTTAATTTGGGAACGTTGGCAGAAACATCTGGATCATACTCATAATTAATCATGGTGTTGATGTTGTCTTTCACATCACATTGCAAAACCAATCTTGCTTTTTCAATATCGTTTAGTTCACTGTTAGATACTGTACCATCTTTAAGTTGGTAAACCAAATAACCTTGGAAACGGTATTGAATAATTTGATTCATTTCGTTTTTGATGTCTTCTCTATATTTTTCGGTGATATCGGTATCTAAAAACTTCAATACCACTTCGTTTTCTAATTCTTGGTATTCCACCGTTGGAGGCTCAGGACCATCAGGTAAGTCAAATTTGTTGTTAAACAATTTTTGAGCCTTGTCACTCGCCAATTTCAACAAGCTTAATGAACCAGTTGCACCACCTGAAGTGGTTTTAGCCCAAACCACACCTACCGTAACATTGTTAACGGCACCCGGCATCAAAGTGAAAGGCCCTGCAGTTTGCAAGAAACGTCTATCACCAGGTTGGTTACCTGCAGTTTTTTCTGTCCACTTAGGAGAGCTAATGGTGGCCGGATTGGTACCATCATCAAACATGTACTTGGTACACACCGTTCCGTTTACACCGTTACCACCATATTTCATACAAACACCATTCATCCATTTACCTTGTAATAAGTTGTAAAAGTCGATGGCATTGTCGGGGTTACCGTTAACTGGATTGTTGTCGTTGTTGTAGTATACAAAAGCGCCCATTCCCAATTCAAGACCACTGGTATCCAATGGGCCTTGGAAAAAGTCAACACCTATGCTTGGAGGGTTTTGGCCATAACCTAAAACACCTTCGTCGTTGTCGTCACCATTGTAGCAATACCCTAAGCTTCTTCCAACATCACAACCAACATAGTCGTCAGAGTAGTTACCCAAATCGGCATCAACCCATTCTCCAAAATATGTTTGGTCTAAAGCTTCAAAACCTCTGTTCACAATTTTTGTGCGGTAGAAGGTCATGTTGTTAACCTCGTCGTTTGTTTGGAAGGCAAACGCTGTAGTTTGTAATTCTAAACCAATTGGAATACCACCCGTTTCAGCGTGCACATTTCCACGGTCGTTGTATACAAACCAGATCATTTGATCGGGTTGGTCTTTAGGCAAGTTTTTGTCTGCACTGCGTGTAGGATCCAAAATTGGATAATCGCCAGCATAAGGATTATAACCTGGCACGCTGTCTGCGTCAAAATACGGCGCCAAGTCGTTGGTTTGGTTGCTGCCAAATGGCACACTGTTGTTGCCATAAGCAGGCCAATCTAAAATATTTTTTGCTAAGTCGACGTTTCCTGAGGTTTGTTGTCTCAACAATTCTTCTCTGGTTACTTTAAACATTTTATCCCAACTTTCACAACGGGATTGGTCGGTGCTCACATCGTTCATGTCGAGGGTACCGGGCCAAAAGTCATTGCCACGCTGACGGTAGGTCATCGCAGCCATGCGCAAGTTGCCATCGCCACGGCCAAGACCACCTATCCAAAGGGCGCCTGCAAACAATGAGTGTTTTCTTACACTGTTGGCATCGGTTACCTTAGGTATTTCATATCTAGGGTTGTTTAAATCCCACCACATGTCACCACCGTTTAAAATACGGGTACGAACGTTATTGATATCTAAGTCGGCACTTTGGGTCGCTGACTTACACGTACTGGCAAATTCGGCAAGGCCAGAACCTGAACCTGTATTGCCTGTTTTTTTGCCACTTAGGTTCTTTATTTCAGCAGCTTGAGCAGCTGAAGCAATACCAATAATTGCAAGGAACAAGCCTAATTTTTGATAAACACTTTTCATATTCTTGAACATTAATTTTTTATACATGGGTTATTAGAAGAAGAATTTAGCACCTAAGTACATAAGTCTTGGAGTTTGATAATTAAATGGACTGTTTACAGCTGTCTTGTAGTAGAAACTATAAGCCTCAGCGCTTAGTTGGTTGGCCAGGGCTTGTTGACCTTTTGGTGAATTCAAGAATCCATCATCGTCTGTTGCACCCGTGTAAGGGTTAACTGCATAAACAATTTTGGTGTTGAACAAGTTGGTTACATAATAGTATACTTGAACATAGCCCGTTTTGTCTTTGCCATCTTTGGTTTTCCAGCTTAAAGCAATGTCTTTTTGAATGTTTAAATTCACGTTCAATTGCCAAGGTAAGCGAGATCCGAATGGTGTACCTTTAATTGGCGCTCTGTCAACAGAACCTAATTGAACGGGTTGTGAAGTTGCTGTGTATGGCAAACCAGAGGTTGCCGTAAATACTGTGTTGAAGTTGGTGTTAGAGAAGATCTTTGTTTTTCCAACGATTGGACCTTTGTAAGCTCTTTTGGCTTTGTCTTTACCAATGCCTTTACCGTCGAAGAATTCCCAGTTGAAAATCGCCTTAAATTGGTGGCGGATATCCAAATCACCCAATGGGAACAGAGATCTTAAGTTTGGTTGGTTACTTGCAATCAAAGCACGTTGAGAATTGATGTTAGAACCTGTACCATCTGCAAATTGTAAAGTATAGTTACCAGACAATGAAATGTTGTTTTCAGATTTATAGTTCAACTCCATGATCAAACCTTTTACTGTACTAAAATCTAAGTTGTTGTATGAAATATAGGTAATAGGGTAAGCATTGTTGTATTGGAAAGCAGAGATGTCATTTTTAGTCTCTCTGTAGTAAGAGATGATGTTGAATTGAGCATTCTTGCTTATCTCTTGTTTGAAACCAATTTGGTAATCGGTGGTCAATCTTGAGGTCATTGCTGGGTTGTTGATCGCATTGGTTGATTTTTGTGTTAAGAACACATAGTCATCAATGGTGGTGTTGTTAGCAGAAGGTCTTTGAGCCAATACGTCGTATGAAGCGTAGAACAAGCTGGTTTTATTTAAAGGGAATTTAAAGAAAATACGTGGCAGGATGTTTACTTTTGGCTTATAGTCTGTAAATGAATTTGCAGTTACCTCCGTTTGGTTAGGATCTACCAAGTAAGGTGCAATTTTACCATTAGAGGTTCTGTTTGCAATTAAATCTGGAGAAGACAATTGGGTACCATTTTCATCGTACCAAGTATTGTCTTTTCTGTAACCCAAAATCTTTCTAGGGTTTTTAACATCGTCAACATACACCGCATAATCAGAACCGATGTTTGAAGGGTGGTCCACACGGTTGCCTTCAATTTCAGTTACCTCACCTGCTTGTTTAATTGGGTATAAAGAGTAAGCATCTTTTAACACCAATTGGTTGGCATCGTAACGCTCAATACGCAAGCCCAATCTGAATTCTAGATCTTTAAAGAAAAATTGGTCTTGGAACCAAGCTGCAGTATATATAGGCATGAAAGCGCCAATGCTGCGTTTTGTTTTGTCTTGTAAGAAATCGTTTACATCCGGACGGCCGCGTAATTTATTGCCCAGGTGGTCATAACCTTGGTAAGCAACAATCGCACTACCATTGTTTAACAACTCATCTGCACTGAACATATTGATGTTGAAATCAGAAGGCTTATAAGAGTTAACATCCAAAAAGGTTGTTGCTGATATCTTTTTACCGTAAACATCGGTAGCACCTTCGGCAATTAATTTGTTTCTGAAGTTTTTATCGAAGGTGGATTGTTTTGACGTATTAACCAAACGGTTGTAACGAATAGTATCTTGGAATACCCCGTTTACATCATACGACAAGATTGGGTTTGATTTGTCTAATTCGGCAATATGGCTGTTTGCGTATTGGTACATTAAACGCCATAAGTTGGTAGCGCCTACACTGTATCCTCTTGATACCGATTGTTCGTAAGACAAACCGAATTGTAGCTTATGGCCAGAAGATGATTTTTTAGCTGAATTCAAAGGACCTTTCACCTCCGTTTCGCCCATAGCGAATAAGGTGTATCTTTCATTTTGAGATTTACTGTAACCTGCCAATGGCGTTCCTGGTGTGTTCCATAAAGAGTAGATGTTGTTAGGACTGTATCCGTTTAACAAACCTAAACCTTGTAAAATTTGTGCATCGTTTGTGATGTTGGCTCCAAAGTCAGAATACTTATCGTATAAAGACTGTGTGTAGTTGCCTCTAACTTCATTAATTTTCGCCTGCGTAAAACGAATGGCTGTGTCTCTAAAGCCTGTTTGTTCCCAGAAGTTTCTTAAGTAAACTGTATCTAGGTCGCCATTTGGCTTTTTAGTGATAAATCTTCTTGACTGACCCGTTGGGTTGTTCAAATTGCCATAATAACTGTAGAAGTTGGTTGGATAGTGTTTGAACTGTCCAATGTAACCATAGTCAAACAAATTGTCACGGTGTTTTGCGTCTTGTGACTTGCCCCAAGTTGATTGGTAGTCAAAACGCAAGGTAAAGAAAGTATTGTTCAAGGTTGTTTTGGTGGCCTTCGCTAAAGAGTCAGGACCTTTAAACGATTGGGTGTATTTGATATATCCTAAAGCATAAGTGCTTGTTGACATAGGATTGTTTTTGTATGCCATGATGTTGTTACCACCATTCACACTGTTGCTGTATGCAAAGTTACCAAATGCAGTTAAAGTAGCATACTGACTTAGTCTGAAGTCAAATTTCGCTTGAGCTGAAGAACTCATTGCGTATACATTTGGTCTTACTTTCACCATGTTGTAATCGTTTTCTGTTAAGTAATTCGCAGAGTGCACAAAACCACCATCCGTATTGATCAACAAAGGATTCTTTTCGATATTAGCCAATACATCGTCTTTAATTACATAATAACCAACGTAAGATGGGTTCGGCTCACGAACGTATGAGAAATTACCAGCAATGTTCATTGCGGCAATTGGAATTTTTTTAATTTTACTTTTACCGGTCTTGTAATCTGGATTTGTCTTAAATAGAATAGGTGCGGCATAAAAACCTTCGATCAAATTGTTGTGGTAAGGATTAAACATGCTGCTGCTTCTTACTTCAATACTGGCCGCTTTTCTGGTGGATATAGATCCCCCTTTGGTGGTAATTGAAATACCCAAACCGGTAAAGTCACCATACTGAGCAGGGATACCCGCTTGCATAATATCCACTTGGCTACCAAAAGCTTGTGACAATGATGCGTTTTGAACACGAACACCATCGATATAGGTTGCGTTACCATCTGTTCTAGAACCTCTGTTTGACAAACCACTTGGGCCACTGTTAACACCACCGCTCAAGGCAGCAAAACCACCCATATTTCTGATACCCGTTTTTTGAGCATCAGATAATTTCTTGGTTGTGGTTGTTCCACCGTCAGAAACTTTGGTCTTGGTACCACCTACAATCACATTTCCTTTGTCTTGAACTTTGGTAACTAAACTAACATTCAAAACTTGACCCTCTATAGAAATATTCATAGATTCTGACTCATAACCTGCATATCCTTTGCCATCTGAAATTGGAACTGCTTTAACGGTAATCGAGTACAAACCAACGGGCAGGTTACTGAACGAGTATTCACCATTGATTTCAGATCTGATCATTTTAATCGAATCTTCGTTTTCATCTCTCAAGATGATAGGAACGTTTGCAATCGGACGATTGTCTCTGTAGACGGTTCCACGGATAAAGCCAGTGTTGGATTGAGCGTATCCTGCTAGGTACGACCCAAATGCCAAAAAGACTAATAACGCGGACTTAAGTGTAAACTTTATATTCATATTTATTTTTTTACAATAACAACTTTTATTTCAATATTATAGGCTCGAAAAGTGAGGCAATTTCGCCATTTTTTTTTTATAAATCAACATTCATCTAAATATTTTTTGCTTTCGTCGTATAATCAATAATTTTATGGGCAAGAACATCAGCAATCTTCTGGTAACTTTCTATTGTCCATCCTGCAACATGTGGCGTTATAAGAACCTGATTACTAGATGTTAAATCATTAACTAAACGTCGTTCTTCCGCTGTCCAGGTCTTTAAATTTTCGTTCTCCAAGACATCAGTTCCGAAGCATTTTATTTTTCCACTAATTATACCAAACTGCACATCTTCCAATTTGCAAATGCCGCCACGGGATGTATTCAATAGCACGACCCCTGTTCTCATTTTTGAGATTAATTCGGTGTTAATAAGCCCCTTAGTTTCTTCAGTTAATGGCACATGAAAACTAATAATATCAGCAGTTTGCAAGAGCTCTTCCAATGCCAAGTCAGTAGCATAATTTGATTGCACATTTTTGTATTTGTCGTAAGCCACAACTTTGGCGTCAAAACCAGATAGTTTCTTCGCAAACACTGAACCCGTATTTCCAAATCCAATAATACCAATGGTTTTCCCACCTATTTCCCAACCCCTATTGGTCTCCCTATTCCAATGTCCATTTTTAACTTCGTTGTAAGATTGGGTTATTTTATTGCTAAGGTTTAACAACAAACCAATGGCGTGCTCTGCTACTGCATCTCTATTCCCTTCCGGGGCATTTAAAAGTGTAATTTGGTTTTCTGCAGCATACTTCTCATCGATATTGTCCATTCCTGCTCCTCCTCTAGCGATACATTTCAAATTGGGCAATTCAGATAAAAGGGCCGATGTAAAATTAATTTTACTGCGCACTGCGACAATTTCCGCCAATTTAAGTTGCTCATAATCAACCCCAATATTAAAGTCTGGTTTGTATTTCACCTTCAAACCCTCAGATTCAAGTTTTTGTTCAAAACTTGTATGAAAATCGTCAATTACTAAAATAGAAGCTGGATTAGAGTTCATTGTAAGGCGGGCATTTAATAAGAAGCAAAATAACAATACTTTAATGAATAAAAAAACACACATATCCCGCCCTCCAATGAACTTGATCAACACAGTCGTAATAGTTAAAAACAGTATCAACATTTATAAACAGCTTTCTGAATTCTTTGACAAAACCCTTCTTCATTTTGCTGCAAATAATTTCCTTTAATTTTACAATTTGTTAATAATAAGGGGATTAAATTTATTTTTAACCCTTGAACATAAATTAAAAATTAAAAACAACCGATTGGATTATACATAAAAACCCTTTATACCCAATAAAGTATTAAATTATAGCTCCCTAACCCCTTAATATATTATTAAATAAATTATTGAGCAAGTGCCTCTCATCATTTGGCAATCAAAACCAAGCAATTGGAGACCTTTTCCACAAAAATCCTTTTTTATAGATTTTCTACAAGTATGGCTTGTGAAAACTTCTATATCCTTTTGTTTAAAGAAAAGTCCAAACAAATTCACAAAGCAAATCGAAGGGACTTGACAGCACTCATTCCTTATAAACGGGTTTATTAACATAAAGATGATGTAACTCAGCTATTTCTTGCATTATTTACTAATTATATTTGTAAAATAATATGACTAGAGACAACCTTTTAAGAAGATTATCGTCAAACTAAAACAAATCTACTGTAAATGAATTCACACACAAACAAACAACCTCCAAAAGCCGATTCAGTTTTTCTACATTCTGAACATGGCATTGAATTAGACACCTTGTTCGGTCCACACAGCATGGACGCACAAACCCATGCTGGCCTAACACTTTCTTTAGAAATTTCTTTATACGCTTTATTTGCCAGCTTTATTAGTGTTATGACCCTGTTGCCAAACCAAGCTGTCAATATTCAAGCGATGTTTCCAAGTACTGTATTGACCGACCCAATTGGTTTTGTACTTTGGATTAAAATGGCCTTGTTTATCGCTTCTTTGGTTCCATTGTTTTGGGCATTGCACCTTAGCAGTAAGCGCTTAAAAGGCCGCCTCTTTGCAAGAAGAAGATTTCGCTTGTAAACTAAATACTTGAAAATAGTTCAGTATTGGATTCACTGTATTCAAATTCCAGTTTTTCCAATAGATTAATAGCCTTAGAAGCCATCTTAAACTTTTCCATTTTACTTTCTATTCCCTTCATATTAAAGGGCAATGCAACGTCTAGATCATGTATCTTGGCCTCTAACTCCTTCAACATCGCCGTACTGATTCCTATATTCAAAAGAGATCCTTTGATGGGCATAAACATTGAATTCAAAACACTGAAATGGTTTTTAAGATCCACAACACTTAAATCTTGCACAGATTGATTCAAACAATCCAACTCATACTCTTCTAAATCCATTGGATTAATTAAATTATAGGCTTTAATTGTCGCTCGAATCTTGGCAGATAGGGTTTCGATTTGCATCCTTTTTGATTCCTGAATCTTTCTGCTCTCAGAAATATAACTGATTGACATTGTAAATTCAGACTCATAATCATTAAAAACCTCAGACAAAACCATCAGCAATTGGTTGTATGCCTTTTTATGGTCAATCTGCTCTTTGTGCTCTTGGTACAACCCTGAGGTTATCTTCAAGTGCTGTAAAAATTTTTGCGTGTTTGTGTTCATTTTTTATTACCTTAAAAATACGGTATTTGTGTAATACAAAAATACAATTACTTTCATTCAACACTTATTAAAATCGCAAACAATTACGCACATAACTTTTTGACTATCAAACTTTAACTAAGTAAATACACCCATGGTTTTGGATACTAAAAAATGAGTTTCACACACAGCATCACTTAAGCATCAAACAACAAGATATTAAAGCTGACTGGTGTGCATAAGTAAGCTACTCTAGGCAAAAAAACCTATTAAAAAAACACCTGTTGGATCCTTGTTTTTTTCGAATTTCTGTATAATTAAAACGTCTTCTTAAAAATAGCATTAAAATCCGTATTTTTGTTTTTCACCTTTACTTAAAAGCAAATTAAATAACTCGCCTCATTTACCTCCATGAAAAAATTACAATTATTCGCTTTCTTTTCTCTAATTGTTCTAGAAGCAAATGCCCAATACTACCGACAAAATACACCTCTTAAAGATTCTGTGGTTTTAGCCAAAGGCATTTCTGAATTAAACATGACGGAAACCCAAATCCACAAAGGCAAAGCCAACACCACCCTTCGAACCATTCAATACAACCGTCAAGCCCAAAATATTTATGACGCTAGATTTGAAGACACGCTTAAACTAAGTAAAATCAAAAGCATTGACAACAATGTTTACAGTGACAAAAACAACATTGCGAATTCATACGTATGGTACAACTATAGCCAAAACAAATACAGCACCTTCAACACTTTAAACCAAGTAGAATGGATCCATTATTTCAATCAAAAGGGTAAAAACTTCGGTTCTTCCCATTACCAATACTCCGACAGCTTATTGACTAAAATAGACCGTTTCGATAAAAATCATACACTAAAATCGTATTACCTATACAGCTACGCCCCTAACAAGAAAATGCAGCACTCTGCTTTGTACGACAAGAAAGACAAACTTATCCGTTATTGGGACTACAACTGCGACGATGAAGGCAAGGTTTCTAAATCAAAAAGCGACACCCTTAAAATTTGCACCGAGAAAAAATACATGGCCGATGGCACCCTTATCAGCACCACCAATTCATTCGATTACAAAGGCAATCCAATCAAGTACGTTGAGCACCTCAATGCGCAAAAACAATTGATTCGCTATTTTATTTACCGCGGTAAAGACGACCTTCTAACCTACCAAGTTAAAAACACTTACATCGGCAACAAACTTGCCACCCAATACATCTGGAACTCCGACAAAAAAGGCAAAGCCCTTAGCTCATTCAATTACAGCTACAATGCCCAAGGCAGCTTGCTCAGCCAAAGAGACAGCTTTTTCAATGGGGCTAAAGTAAAAACCAACACCTATAAATTTACCTACAACAACAACGATTTACTTAGCAGCAAAAGCGGCTATGACCAAAATGGAAAACTATTTTCTTTGGTTAACTACCGCTACAAATACTTTGTTAAAAAGGATTAAAAAAACGCCCCAACACACAAGAATATATTCATGTCATCTTCTTTTATAGACCTCCGCAGCGATACCGTTACCCGACCCACTCCAGCCATGTTAGAAGCCATGATGCAGGCACCTGTTGGTGACGATGTATTTGGTGAAGACCCAAGCATCAACGCACTTCAAGACTATGCGGCCAATTTGTTTGGAATGGAAGCCGCTCTATTTTGCAGCAGTGGTACCCAAACAAACCAAATAGCAATCAAACTTCATACCCAGCCAGGCGATGAGGTTATTTGTGACGCACTATCCCACATTTATTTATACGAAGGTGGAGGCATTTCATTCAACAGTGGGGCATCTGTCCGCCTTTTGCAAGGAAACTATGGCCGTTTTACCGCTGAAGATGTGCGCAAAAACATTAACGATGACAATGTGCATTTCCCAGCTTCCCGCTTGCTTAGTATTGAAAACACTGTCAATAAAGGTGGTGGAGCATGCTGGGATATTAATGAACTTAAAGCCATTAAGTCCGTTTGTAAAGAAAACAATTTGGCTTTCCATCTTGATGGTGCCCGCTTGTTCAACGCCTTGGTAGCAAAAAACGAAACAGCAAAACAATACGGTGAGCTGTTTGACACCATTTCCATCTGCTTAAGTAAAGGTCTAGGTGCACCAGTCGGATCACTTCTTTTAGGCAGCAGAGAACACATATACAAAGCGCGCAGAATACGAAAAGTAATGGGCGGAGGCATGCGTCAAGCAGGATTTATTGCCGCCGCTGGCTTGTATGCTTTGCAAAAAAATGTTGAACGCTTGGCAACCGACCACCACAACGCTGTAGAAGTAGCAAAGGTGCTTAAGCAATTAGATTGGGTTGAAAAACTATACCCAGTAGAAACCAATATTGTTATTTTTCAATTAAAAGATCAATTTGCACCGGCAAACCTAACACATAAACTTGAAGAAGTAGGTTTTAAAGTCAGCACCATGGGAGGACAATTGGTACGCTTCGTTTTTCATCTCGACCAAAGCCAAGAAGATATTGCCAAACTCTGTGAAACTTTAGAAGAAATTAAATTGTAGAAACCCATTCTAGGGTCATAACAATTTTTTCATCGTCGTCAATAACATTGATGC
>JBIKPR010000075.1:0-11794 GCA_044357345.1 Bacteroidia bacterium | reverse complement strand
GCTTGCTATGGCGATTCAATTTTATTCAAGGATTTATCAAGTGTAATATCAGGAACAATTAAAGGTTATAAGTTTGAAACAGGGGATGGTTCTCAATATTTTAATTCAGTATTTAAGCATCGGTTTACCAATGCTGATACCTTCAAGGTATCATTGTTTATTGAATCGGATAGGGGATGTAATGATACTTTTGTTGACGACGTAATTGTTTATCCTAGACCTAAAGCAAATTTTAATGTGTCTAATATTTGTAGTGGCGACAGTTTAAAACCAGTAAATTTATCAAGTGTCATAAATGATTCGATTGTGAATTATCAATGGTTAATTTTAAATGATACATTTACAAATACTACCCCCATTTTTTATTATAAACAAGATACACTTTATACCATAGAATTGAAAGTAAATTCGAGTATGGGATGCCGAGATAGCATTTCTAAACTAGCAGAAGTTTTTAAAAACCCGATGGCTAATCTTAGTGTTTTACCTGTTTGTGAAGGGAAGAGCAGCAGTGTGTTTAGTACTTCAGTGCTAAGTAAAGGAAGTATAATTTCATATAATTATAGTCAAAGTGATGGCGGCGTATACAACAGTCCAAACTACATTCACTCTTTTGCAACTGGTGATACCTTTGATATTCGTTTAATTGTGAACTCCAATAACAACTGCAAAGACACAATTGTAAAACAAGCTATTGTGTTTCCGAGAATAGTTCCGAATTTTACACTGACCGATACATGTTTAAATGATATGGTAATTGTAAAAGACAAATCACAGTTCATTAATACAGGGATACGCAATTGGATTTATGACTTTGGCAATGGTGATTCCGTTTTTATTGCAAATCCTTTTTATAAATATAGTAGATCAGGAATTTATACCGTTAAGCAAATACTAACTAGTAATGAAGGTTGTGTTTATGATACCTTAGGATTGATTAAGATTCACCCTCAACCTTCAGCAGATTTCAAAGACACCAATAAATGTGTCGATAATCAATTTAAATTTTTCTCGAAATCAAATATTATTACTGGCACTATACAAACATATAAATGGCTTTTTAGTGATAACACCAGTTCTGTGCTTAAAGATCCAAACCATGTCTTTCCAAGTTCTGGAAATTATAAAATAAAGCATATTGTATACAGTACTTTCGGTTGTGTTGATTCTATCGAAAAAACCGCTGTTAGTTACCCACCTGTCATCGTTCAATTTGCTGGTCAAAATGTTTGTTTGGGTGATCCAATTGAGTTTGTAGACAAAAGTATAGTTCCGAGTTCAAGCATTAAAAAATACCTATGGCAATTTGGAGACAATGATACTTCTATGTTGAAGCAACCCAAACATACATATCTTTTAAGTGACACATTTAACGTTAAATTGAGGATTACAACAGGTTATAATTGTGATTATGATACAAGCGATAGAGTAGTGGTTTATCCTGTTCCGACGGCAAGTTTTAAAACAGATCCCGATCAAGGTACAATCGTTAATCCTGAAATTCAAATTACAGATATGAGCATTGGTTCAGACACACTTATATATGATTTAGGTGATGGAAAAACCTCGATGATGCGAAACTTGGCTAATAGCTATCCAGATAGCGGAGTATTTACATTGCGTCAAACGGTTTGGAATATCTATGGTTGCAGAGATACTTTTATTAAAACAATCACCATAAGGTACCTTTATGTTTTCAATGCTCCTACTGCGTTTTCTCCTAATAGCGATGGTATAAATGATTTTTATGCACCCGGTGGAATAGGAATTAAATATTATGAGATGAATATTTTTAACCGTTGGGGTGAAATGGTATACCGCACAGATAATAGTACACCATGGGATGGAAAGTATATGGGAAATGACGTTATGGAAGGCATGTATGCGGTTACTTTTAAAGTAAGAGACTTTAAAGGTAGATGGCATTTTTTGAAGACTAGTTTTTTGTTACTACGCTAATTCAAATTGAAATAGAATAATCAATCGTCGAGAAGGTATATTTTTGCATATGCAAAACATTCCATTGGCGGAAAGGGTGAGACCAAATTCCTTAAAAGATTTTGTTGGTCAAGAGCATTTAACGGGTGAAGGAGCGCCATTAAGGCGTTATATTGAATCTGGAAATATTCCAAGCATTTTATTCTGGGGACCTCCTGGTGTGGGCAAAACCACTTTAGCTAGAATTATTGGTGAGTCATTGCAAATTCCATTTGTTCAATTAAGTGCAATAAGTGCCGGTGTGGCTGATGTTCGAAAAATAATATCTGAAGCGAAGGACAAGGGGAGAATATTATTATTTTTAGATGAAATTCATAGATTCAATAAGAGTCAACAAGATGCATTACTCGGTGCAGTAGAATCAGGCAATATTTTATTGATAGGTGCTACAACTGAGAATCCGTCATTTGAGGTAAATAATGCGTTACTCTCAAGATGTCAAGTATATGTTTTAAAAGAATTAGAAATTCAAAGTTTGATTGCCATGGCAGAACATGCAATACAATCAGATGATTTCTTAAAAGAAAAACAAGTTTCAATAATTGAAAATTCAGCATTACTTCAGTTTAGCTCAGGCGATGGAAGAAAACTTTTAAATATTTTAGAGATGATATCAATGCAGGAAAAAGCGCCCGTTTTGATTAACGATGAAATGGTCATAAAGGCACTCCAAAGCAAACAAATTGTATACGACAAAGCTGGCGAGGAGCATTATAATGTAATTTCAGCATTTATTAAAAGTATGAGAGGTAGTGACCCCAATGCAGCAGTGTATTATTTGGCAAGAATGATAGATGGTGGGGAGAATCCTGAATTTATAGCACGTCGTATGTTAATTTTGGCTTCTGAGGATATTGGCAATGCAAATCCTACAGCATTGGTTTTGGCAACAAATACACTTTTGTCAGTTCAAACAATTGGAATGCCAGAAGGAAGAATAATATTGTCGCAGTGTGCGATTTATTTGGCTTGCAGTCCAAAAAGTAATGCATCATATTTGGCGATAGATGATGCATTAGCATTTGTTAAGAAGACTGGTGCATTAGCGGTTCCTTTGCATTTAAGAAATGCACCTACTGGATTAATGAAGAACTTGGATTATGGCAAAAACTATGAATATGCACATACGCATCCCGGAAATTTTATTGAACAAGAATTTTTACCAGAAACCATACAAGGTGTAAAGTTTTTTGAGCCAGGAGATAACGCCAGAGAAAATGAAATGCGGGCTTTTCTCAGTAAGAGATGGAAACATAAATACAAATATTAAGCATAATTATTATCAATTTAGATTCGATGTATTTGCTTATTAACAAGGCAATATTCATACATAGCAATCTAATTATCAGTAACTTATCTTTTTATTGGCTATTCAAAAATCCATTTTTTTTGCTTACATTTGCACATTTTAGAAATTAAAGTATGTACCGTACCCTTAAACAAGTTAATTGGCCAGAGATAGAAGCAGAGGTTTTAAACCATTGGGAGAATGACAAAACTTTTCAAAAGAGTATTGATACACGTTCAAAGGAAAAGAGTTTTGTTTTTTATGAGGGTCCCCCTAGTGCGAATGGGATGCCGGGTATTCATCACGTTATGGCCCGTGCAATTAAAGATATATTTTGTCGGTACAAGACATTACAAGGATACCGTGTGGAGCGCAAGGGTGGATGGGATACACATGGACTTCCCATTGAATTGCAGGTTGAAAAGCGACTTGGTATTACAAAAGAAGATATTGGGAAGAAAATTTCAGTTCTTGACTACAATGCAGAATGTAGAAAGGATGTTATGGAGTTCAAAGACAAGTGGGATGAATTAACAGTTAAAATGGGATATTGGGTTGATTTAGAGAACCCATATGTCACCTATGAAACTAGTTACATAGAAACACTTTGGTATTTGCTTAAACAAATACATCAAAAGGGATTTTTGTATAAAGGACATACCATCCAGCCATACAGTCCTGCAGCTGGAACGGGATTGTCTTCGCATGAACTTAACCAACCTGGAACTTATAAAAATGTTAAAGACACCACAGCTGTAGCGCAATTTAAATTAACGATTGAATCTTATGAAAGGGCACTAAAGTTATTTAAAATCGACACAGTTAATATTGATGCTTTATATTTTTTAGCATGGACAACAACACCATGGACCTTGCCAAGTAATACCGCTTTGGCAGTAGGTAAAAATATACAATACGTTTGTCTGCAAACGGTAAATGCATATTCACATAAAATAGTCAATGTTATTTTGGCTGAACCTTTAATTGGTAAACATTTTAATCCAGCCGGGATTGAGCTTTCCATGGAAGACTATAAAGCTGGAGATAAGATTATACCGTATAAAATTCTCGGGACAATCAAAGGCTCAGAATTAGCGGGTTTGACGTATGAACAATTGTTACCCTTTGAAGCAAATGGCAGAGATTTAATCGAAGGGGATGCTTTTAAAGTTTTAATTGGTGATTTTGTTACGACTGAAGATGGCACTGGGATAGTGCATATAGCTCCTAGTTTTGGTGCAGATGATTATAGAGTTGCAAAACAAAATGGAGTAGGGTCATTAACATTGGTAGATAAAAGAGGAAAATTTTTATCAGGAGTTAATGATGGATTGTTCCTATATGGAGAAGAGTACGTAAAAGAAGATTATTTAAACGAATCAGAAAAGGCAATTGAATTAGAAATTCAAAAAGACAAATTACAAGGTTTTATAAAAGATACCAGCAAATTAAATTATTTAAACGTTGATGAAAGAATTGTTCTAAAGCTCCAAAACGAAGATAAGTTATTCAAAAAAGAGAAATATGAACACACCTATCCTCATTGTTGGAGAACAGATAAACCAATTTTATACTATCCATTAGAAAGTTGGTTTGTAAAAACTACTGCAGTTAAAGACAAACTGGTTGAGTTAAATAAAACAATAAATTGGAAGCCGCAATCGACTGGTGAAGGTAGATTCGGAAATTGGTTAGAAAATTTAGTCGATTGGAATTTAAGCCGCAGTAGATATTGGGGAACACCATTGCCAATATGGCGAACTGAAGAAGGGGATGAGGAAATTTGTATCGGTTCGGTAGAAGAATTTAGGTCAGAAATCCAAAAAGCAAATGAGCAACTAAATTTAAACCAAACAATATCTGAAATACCTGATCTGCATAAACCGTTTGTAGATGATATTATTCTAGTTTCTGATTCCGGAAAGCCAATGAAACGTGAAAGCGATTTAATTGATGTTTGGTTTGATAGCGGAGCAATGCCGTATGCGCAATGGGGATTGGAAAATAAAGATAAATGGGCTGAGAATTTTCCTGCAGATTTCATTGCTGAGGGCGTTGACCAGACCAGGGGTTGGTTTTTTACCTTGCACACAATTGCCGCAATGCTTTTTGATTCGGTAGCATACAAGAATGTTATTGCAAATGGATTGGTATTAGATAAGAATGGCAATAAGATGAGTAAACGTCTTGGAAATGCTATTGATCCATTTAGCACCATTAATAAATATGGCTCAGATAGCACTAGGTGGTATATGATTACCAATTCTGATCCTTGGGATAATTTGAAATTTGATTTAGAAGGAATAGCTGAAACTCAAAGGAAGTTTTTTGGCACCCTTTACAACACCTATTCATTTTTTGCTATATATGCTAATATTGATCAATATGAATTTAACACCAACAGTTCATTACAAATCAATAATTTAAGTGAATTGGATAACTGGATTTTATCAAAATTGAACACTTTGATAAAAACTGTTTCTGAATGCATGAACGATTATGACCCTACACCTGCTGCAAGGGCAATAGAGACATTTGTATGCGATGATTTAAGCAATTGGTATATTAGATTATCAAGAAGGCGTTTTTGGAAAGGCGAAATGAATCAAGATAAACAATCGGCCTATGATACCTTATATACTTGTTTGGTTAGCGTAAACAAACTTATGAGTCCTTTTGCTCCTTTCTTTTCAGAATGGTTGCATAAGAGTTTAAAATCAGAGACTGAACTTTCATCTGTGCATTTGAGTTTATTTCCAGAAACTAATGAAAAGCTAATTGACATAGAACTTGAGAAAACAATGCAACTAGCTCAGGACTTTAGCAGTATGGTTTTAGGTTTAAGAAAGAAGCATAATATCAGGGTTAGACAACCGTTGCAGAAAATTATGGTTCCAGTTCTTGATGAGGCATTTAAAAAACGCTTGGCGCATATACAAGATTTAATTTTATCTGAAGTCAATGTTAAAGAATTGGAATATTTGGGCGCGGAAAATGAAGTTATTGTTAAAGGTATAAAACTTAATTTTAAAGCTTTGGGTCCAAAAATTGGTGCAAATATGAAATTGTTAAGTGCTGCAGTTTCAAAAATGAATCAGGATGACATTAGAACCATTGAAAAAGATGGCAGAATTGCATTGGATTTAGGAACGATTGGTTTTGAATTAATTCTCGAAGACGTTGAAATAACCGCTCAAGACATACCTGGATGGTTGGTAAATACCTCTGGTGCATTAACCGTCGCATTGGATGTAACAATAAGTGACAAACTAAGAAAAGAAGGAATAGCAAGAGAATTTGTAAACCGCTTGCAAAATTTAAGAAAGGATTCTGGATTAGACGTAACGGATAGAATATTGGTTAAAGTTGAAACCGATGAAACTACATGGGGTGCTATACTTGATTTTAAATCGTATATTTGCAGCGAAATTTTAGCAAATGATTTAATTCAATTAAATGGTTTGCAAAATGGCACTGAAATTGACATTGAAGGAGTAAATTGTATAATAGAACTAGATAAAAATGGCTAAGAAAAAAATTGAAGAAAGAGAAAAAACACGCTACAGCGACGCTGATCTTCTAGAGTTTAAACAATTAATTTTGTCTAAATTAGAAGTTGCGAAAAATGAATTTGGAAAAATGCAAAAATCTTTGCAAAATCCAAATGAAAATGGGGATGAAAACACCTCAAATCAATACTTGACGCTAGATGATGGTGCTAGTACTTTTGAAAAAGAGAACTTAAACCAATTGGCTGCTAGACAAAAGAAGTTTATTGACAATTTGGAAGCTGCATTGATAAGAATTGAAAACAAAACTTATGGAGTTTGTAGAGTAACTGGAAAATTAATCCAAAAAGAAAGATTAATGGCAGTACCTCATGCTACTTTAAGTATGGAAGCGAAATTAAATCAATACAAATAGTAAACAATTTTGAATAGCGAAGAAATAGAAAATACTTCATTGGCTTCTAAGCAGGTTAAAACATCTATTTTGAAATGGGCTTTGCCATTTCTAGTATTGTTTTTTGTGATATTTATTGATCAGTACCTCAAATATTGGGTAAAGAACAATATGATCTTGCATACAGAGAAAACGGTCTTTAAAGATTGGTTTTTCCTTCATTTTACTGAAAATGAAGGAATGGCTTTCGGTATGAAATTCTTTGGGGTAAAAGGAAAATATGCGTTATCAATTTTAAGGCTTGGAGTAGCTATTTTTGGATTTTGGTACTTAATATCTCACATCAAAAAGCAGGCAAATACATTTTTTTTGGTGTGTGTTGCATTGATCTTGGGCGGCGCTTTAGGAAACATTATAGATTGTGTTTTTTATGGTGTTTGGTACCAGGACATGAATGATTATCAAGGTGGTTATTTATTAGGTTGGGTTGTTGATATGCTATATTTTCCAATCGTAGAAACGCATTACCCAACTTGGTCACCAATAAAACCTGGTCAAGAATTTGTGTTTTTCAGCCCTGTTTTTAATTTAGCAGATGCTGCAATAAGTGCCGGAGTCATAGCCATTATAATTTTTCAAAAACGTTTCTTTAATCTGCATGAAAGCAATGAAAATCCTGCTGAAATTAATCATGAAGCCAACATTGAAGAATCTAACATTTCAAATGAAGCTTAGAGCATTATTTTTAACAGTATTTATTTTATTTGTTTCATTGCTTAGCGCACAAAGCGATGGAATATTATGGAAAATAAGTGGCAATGGTTTGACAAAGCCAAGTTACTTATTTGGTACTATTCATGCCTATTGCGATAAGGACAAGATTTTTACAGATGATTTTATAAGTACTTTTAAATCGGTAGATGTGGTAGCAATGGAGTTAAATCTAAATGATTTTTCGACCTTTGTTTATTTGATGAAAGCATCAATGAAGACTAGCGAAAAACCAATAACTTCATTTTTAACACAGAAAGAAATTTACCTTATAGACAGTATTTGTCAGCAAATACTGGGCGATTCTTTGGTAAATCTTGACAAACGTTCGCCTATATCATTGCTCAGTAAATTGTACTTATCGGATTCTATTATTGGATGTTCACCAATTCCATTAGATTTTATAGTTGCAGAACTTGCTAAACGCAATAACAAGGAATCTTATGGATTAGAATCACCTCAATTTCAAGATAGTCTTTTGAATAGCATTCCCGATAGTATACAGGTGAAATGGTTGTTGGAATTCGCAATGAATGTTCAACAAGCAAAGTTAGATTTTCAAAATTTACTAATTGCATATGATTCTCAACTATCAAAATCTATTTACGAAATTTCTTTTAAAACATCTCCAGAAATGTATTTCCTTAAAGATGTACTTTTAGATAATAGAAATAAGAACTGGGTAAGTTATTTGCAAACAAATATATATGCTAAATCATATTTTGTTGCAGTAGGCGCCGCTCATATTGCCGGTGAAAATGGCATGGTGGAATTGTTGAGAAAGGCTGGATTCCAATTAGACCCAATATTGATAAAATTTAACAAATAAACAGAATGAAACTTTTAAGATTATATATACAATACAGATTGCTTTTTTCGCTAGGTTTACTAGTGGCGGGTATTCTTTCTCACATATTTGCAGATGCTATTTTAGCTTGGATTTTATACATTCTTGCATTGGTATCTATATTACTGCATTATATGATTGGTAC
Organism: Bacteroidia bacterium; assembly: GCA_044357345.1. Lineage (GTDB taxonomy): Bacteria > Bacteroidota > Bacteroidia > NS11-12g > UBA955 > JABMMZ01. The sequence continues at coordinate 2,842 of JBIKPR010000075.1, read as the reverse complement.
AATGAGACTTGTTAAGGATGCGGTTGAGGATGGTGATGTTGAGTTGGCTCAGGCATATATCAGGAAGATAAAATACCCCAATTTGCTTATTAAGCCAATTCGTTCAGCATATTATATGCTTCAAAGTACAATGTCGATGGCAACCAATGATTTGTCTACCGCTGAATCAAATATCCGTAAAAGTTTGAGTACTAAATCATCTTTGGCTGGAGATATGCAAGGAACAAATTTGATGCAATTGGGATTTATCCAAATGCGCCAAGGTAAAACCAAAGAAGGTAGAGCAAATTTATTAGCAGCTATACAAGCAGGTATTCCAGATAAGGAAAGCTTAGCAGGCGTTTATCTGCAATTATGTTCATTAGAAATTCAAAGACAACAGAATAAATCAGGTAAAGCTTATTTTAGGAAGGCAAAAGCGCTAAATCCTAAATCAAAGGATATCGTAGAACAGATTAAAATCATGGAAAAGTCAATTAGTAGACTACCAGGTTAGAAATGTTCAAAATATATTAAAAGGCAGATATTTATTCTGCCTTTTTTATAGTGTTATTTTTAGATTCCAAAGAAACAAATGCCAACGCTATACAAGTGTTGATGTGGATTTTGGTTCATGCTATAAGATGAATTTTGATACATATCGCTAATGCTGTATTTACCATATATGGCTATATTATCAATTCCAATTCGAACTACTGCATTCAATTGCGAAGGATTAATTTTTATGTCAACTTCAGATTTGTTATTAAAATTTGAACCATTATTTTCACCTTTCAATACATATTTGCTTTTTCCATTAAATCCAAGCTCAACACCTGCAGCAATACGAAAATTATCTGATTTACTATGGTATTCAACTAAAACTGGTATAGTAAAATAACGTACATCAAGTCTATTTTTGGAATATGTATTTACAGAATCTTTAGCACCAACTAAATAACCTTGTTGATCTAATTTTTGTAACATTTGTTTGTTATCGTATTTTAAATAATAGTTATTCAAACTAAGGCCGTAGCTCAATAAAAATTGTCCTTTTAAAAGATTCATATTTTGACGCACCAATCCAATATTCATGTTTATACTTTTTCCTATTTTTGGGTTAAAAGTATTTTGATCTACTTCATTAATAGTCGAGGATAATCCTAAATCAAACGTAGAGAAAAAGCTAGTTTCAATAAAGTGTTTGCGTTCTCCTGGTTTGTTGTTTTTTAGCATATTATAGACTTTTTTAGAGGTGGTATCAAGCTTGTCTTCAATTTTTTTCTCCGCTATTTCGTAGTTATCCAGAATTGCAACTTTGACAACTATTTTCTTATTAATGCCTGTGTCTTTAAATTTTATGGTGGTATAACTCTCATCACCTTGAGGTTTTACTACCACTGTTTTGTTTTTGTAAGTCACTCTAACGCTGTCGGATGGGTTTTGAGCATGTGCATATATACCTGCATAAGCAAGGGCAATACTGCATAATATGATATGAATTGTTTTCATTTTTTATTTATTAAAAGCCTGCAATAATTTGATATTTTTTGTTTTCGAATATGATTTTTCGTTTTGTTCTAGTATGAAAATCAGGTTCAATTTTAATACTTGATTTTCCAAGAAACCTTGACAATAAGCTTGTTTTTGATTGTTTTTCAGTAGTGCTTTTCTGTGCCTCATCTGTGCTGACTGTTACAAAAATTTCATCTTTTGAATCTTTGGTTAAATTTTGTTCTGGCATTTTAGATTTTGCATCAGGAAGGCTATCATTTTCATTAACTTGATTGACAAAATAATGTATAGGTTTTATTGAATCAATATTAGATTTAATAGCAAATGGAGAAACAGTACCCGTTTTGGTATCAACCATGAATTTTACTTTTTCTTTAAGAGGCACAAAAGTATCTTTAACAAACTGTGAATTAAAGAAAGTGTCTTTATGCATTTGAGGTAAAGGATTTTTGAATGTTTTGATTTTAGGAGGCAATAACACAAATTCCTCTTGTTTGGAGCTATCTCTGTTAAGTATAATAATTAAACCAAATATTAAAATAGCTGCGGCTGCATATCTTATATAAAGTGGTATTATTCTTGATTTCCTGCGTTTCAGTTTTGACGTATTAAATTCAAGTTCTTCATTAGGTAGAATAGTGTTTTGCCAGGTCTTCCATAAATCCAAATAATTGGGGTCTGCATAAATTGCTTGTAAAAGCATATCTCGATCATGGCCAGTAATTTCCCCCTCCAAGAGTTGAAACATTATTTCATCGATATTTTCATCATTAATCAGTTTCATATAATATTTTCTAAATTTACTAGATAATTTTTAAGGGTTTGTCTTGCTCGAAAAATATAGACCTTAACTTGCGATTCATTGAGATTGGTAATTTTACCAATTTCTGCATAGTCATAGCCTTCATAGTCTCTTAGCATTATTACAGTTCTTTGAATTTCTGTTAGTTTTTCTAAAGCAGCATTAACAATTGATTTTAAATCTGGTTGCGCTACAGTGCGGCTTCTATCATTAATTACATCTGGCATTTGTACAATTTTTTTATTTTTTCTAATACCATCAATCATTTTTCGGTAGCCTGTTGTAAAAAGCCAACTTTTACTTTTTGAAAATTCAACCTTGTCCTTATTCAACCAAAGACTTTCAAAAGAATCTTGAACAATGTTTTCTGCATCTTCTCTTACATTTAGGTTTTTAAAAATAAACCTAAACAAAGCCTTGGCATGCAAATCAACAGAGATGTTGTACTCTTTTTCTGTCATTAATTATAGTTTATAACGATAATATTCAAATTTGGTTACAATGCTACCCAATTATTTTACAATCTTAATCTTTTAATCCAGGTTA
>JBIKPR010000020.1:0-37402 GCA_044357345.1 Bacteroidia bacterium | reverse complement strand
AGCAAAGTCAAGCAAATGATTAATACTCTCATGGTGTACACCCCTTTCCTTCTATTATATAAGAATTGTTCTTTTGATCCCAACGCACCTCTACATTCATGGTTGCTTTAATGACTTCTAATACATTCTCCAATTTTTCATTTTCAAAATTCGCACTCAGCTTACAGTCTTTTAATTCTTTTGCCAATACAATTGATCTATCGCTGTAATATTGATTTAAACTTTCTACAACTTCATTCAATGGCAGTTCATTAAAATGTAAGGACTTGCTCACATAAGAAAATGCATTCTCGTCTTTTATTTCTTCATCTTTAATTTGATGCGATTGAAACTGATAATTTACAGCTTGATTGGCCACTAAAATACGTTCTCCATCTTGGCTACTGAATTTTACCTTACCTTCTTTTACTCTAACTTGTATACTTGAAGCAGATTTTCGTAATTCAAATTGAGTTCCTAGAACGGTTATCTTGGCTTGTCCTAGCTCAATTACAAATGGTTTAGATGCATCCTTGGCTACTTTAAAAAAGGCTGTTCCATTTTCCAATAACACAGTGCGCTGCGACTGATTAAATTCTTCAGGAAAAGAGAAATTTCCTTCTCTCAATATGACTTCAGTACCATCTCCCAATTTGTATTGAATGTCTTGTTGCTTGTTGGCACTTAAATGCAACATTGGTTCTTGTTTAAACACATTGAACAAAGCAAGTGAAACACCGAGTAACAATATCAAAGATGCAGCAGCAAGCCAAACCTTGCTTAGTGGAAATACCTTTGTATTTTTTTCTTGGCTAATTTGCGCATTTACCTTGCTCCAAGCTTTGTCGACATCAATTTTCCCAAGTGGATTAATGGCTTTCGAATTGCTCCAAATGCGTTCATAATCTCGAAATATTTTTTCATTTTCCTCGGATGAATTTATCCAATTCTGTATAAGGGCATTTTCGTGTGCCTCTGTTTCACCGGCTAGGTGCTTTACAATTAATTCTTCGTTCATGTTTTTACTTTTTAATAAAATAAATAATTACCAATACCATGGTTAAAAAGTCTGACAGATTGTGTCGCATTAACTTCAATGCTTTGCCCATTTGATTTTCTACTGTCTTAATCGAAATATTCAAAACATCTGCAATTTCTCTGTACTTTAAATCTTCGAATCTGCTCATACTAAATATCAATTTACATTGCTCTGGCAAAGTATTCAAAGCCTTTTCTATTTGTGTTTCTAGCTCTTTTAAGCTTTGATTTGACTGTATTTCGTTTTCTTGAATTTGTGACTGCTTCATGTGTAAATATTCCTCCTTAATTTTTTGATGTTTAATGGTGTTTAATGCTGAATGGTAAACCGATTTATACAGGTAAGATTTTAACGAGGTACTGATATGTATCTTCTCTCTTTTCTCCCACAATTGCACAAACACCAATTGAACAATTTCCTCCGATTCATCTGTATCTTTTAACCACATGGAAGCATAACGACAAAGTCCTTCGTAATACTGCTTAAATACGGTTTCAAATTCAGAATGGTTCTTAAAATAATTCATTGCTTCTGTTTTCTCACACAAATATATTACTATTCTGTTCCATTAAGTTCAATGCGGAATACACTGTCTTCATACAATTCAACATCTGCTGAAATTGAGAGTGAAATACCCGTAAAGCTGCTGCTCGATCTTGAGTTGCTAACATTATCGCCTTCTCCTTTTATCCAATGTCTGTCTTTGCTGCAAGAAACTGCGCTTAACATGATGATAAATAAAATGCTGAAATAAAAAAGTATTTGTTTCATGGTAATTTATATTTTGTTGTTTTTTTAAAATTCAAGTTTGTAACTAAAAACAGGTATTAGTGGCGTTTGATACCATGTTTTAACTGCATTATTATTGATGTCATAATAAGTGCCGCCAATATTTTCTCTATTGCTCGCATTTTGTATGTCTAAACTCCAAATACTGTTGTATTTCGCATGGTTGATTCGGTAAGAAAATTTCAAATCTGTTCTAAAATAATTTGCCAGTTGTATGCTAAATGGCTTTGTTTCGTCGTACATGGTTGTTTGGTACAAACGGGACATGTTCGCATCCACAGGTGTTTGTCTAAATCCACCATACCAAGTGGTTTTGATGTTGATGCCAAACAATTTTTTACCCCCATTTATTTTGAATTCTTTCCCGCCTGTAAAAGTCAATGCATGTTTTCCATTGAAGCGGGTGTTGTACGATTGACCAGTTATTGTTTGATACTCACTTTGATACAATGATGCTGAAAGTATGTAATACAAACCCTTGTTTAAAAAACGTTCAGCCGTTAATTCAATTCCATAATTTCTACCCTTTCCCTTATTGACCAAAGCTTCATTTACCAAACCAAAGTTCAAGTTCAAGGTTGAAAAAGTGCTGTTGGCTGCTAGTCCAATTGGAATATTGAACAAGTGCTGATAATAGGCTTCTAACTTAATTCTTGTTTGACTCTTAAAAACCATTTCATATCCCGCAACAAAATGATGGGCCTTACTCAATCCAAGATTTTTATTTGGATAGTACTTTTCAGCATTTTCATTTTGCAACTGCGTAAAATAAACACCTGGCAATTGTAACTGACTGTGCAAACCATATCCGAAAGTCGCAGTTTGTTTGGAATTAAGCTCATAGCGCGCAGATAACCTCGGCTCTAAGGAACTTGTCTTATTTAAGCCTAAAAAGATGCCATGAGCGCCCGCAAAGACGTTCAGCTTGCTATTGAACCTCCATTTAACTTGTGAAAATGCTTGGGCATAAAAAGTTTGATCTTTGCTGTCTAAAAATGTCCTTAAGCGACCATTGCTATCCAAATCTCTTTGTTCAGTTTTAAAAGCCCAATAATTGGCAATGAATCCAGATCTTAAATGAAGCTTATTGCTAATTTTATGGTTAATTGTGCTGCTCCAAGCCAATTTACTATTGCCAATGTTGTTTTTCCAATGGGTGTAAAAATGGGTGTAATCCTTCTCTAAATATTCTCCTTTATCGGTGATGGTATTAGAGGAATACAAGACAACAGTTCTCAAAGTATTTCTTTTATTGATGTTCAATAAATGGGTCATGCCAGATGCAATGGTATTGCTGCCATAAAAAATATCGTAGCGGTCAGATTGAAATTTCCATAATGCGGAGTCCTTTTTAGCACTTTGCAATTGTGTGCTAATTCCAGCAAAACCAAAGAATGTGATGTTTCCGATTCTAGATTTTGGTAAAGCAATATTATATGCTAGGTCTTGAAACAATGTAGAGCTTTCTCCTATTTTTATGCCGAGTTGTTTGATGATTCCAAGAGTGGAATATCTGTAATTCACCAAATAGCTTCCGCCCTTTTTACTGAGTGGACCTTCGGTTGCCAAATCCAATCCCAAAAATCCGGCCTGTAAAGTGTATTCTCGTTTCTTACTGTTTCCTTTGCGCAACCTTAAATCGAAGACACCGCTTAATGCATTGCCATATTCTGCAGCAAAAGCACTGCTCATGAAATCTGAATTGCCCAATAGCTGTGCACTCAATATTGAAATACCACCACCACTGCCATTAAAACTAGAAAAATGATTTGGTCCTGGGATATCAATGCCCTCCATTCTCCACAACATTCCTATTGGAGAATTGCCTCTTATAACAATAGTATTATTGCCATCATCGGCTCCAATTACACCGGCAAAGGATGTTGCCATGCGGGCTGGATCATTAACTGCTGCTGCAAATTTTTGTGTTTCTTCTACTGAAAATGTGCGTGTACTAACCGTCGCCATTTCATTCAATGGCTTTATTTTACTGGCTTTTCCTCGCACAACAAAAGCAGATTTTTCTTTAATTTGTTCTTCCAAATGAAAATTAACCACCAATTCTTTGCCACTCGTTAATAGTAAATTGGGAATACTCTGTTCGGAGTAAAATTTATGTGAAGCCACTATTTTTATGCGCCCAACAAGAACATTCTTAAATTCATAATTGCCATTTGAGTCGCTTAAAACAAAATTACTGCTATCTCCATTTAAGTATAGTTTGACTCCTTCAATGGGGCTAATTAAATTTTTATCGCTAACTGTCCCTTTTATATTTTGTGTGAAGTTTTGCGACCAGGCATCAAAACTGCTCAAAACCAAAATCAAAATAAGTGTGTATTTCATCATTACACCCTTAAGACAATCGAAATTGGTTTTACCCCTATGCCAAAATAAAAAAATTATTCGCGCTCTATTCGCAACAAATAATTGGCCTCAATAAAAGCATATAAATCAAAGCGATTATCCAATTCAATTACAATTGGTTTATCGGAAACTACAATACCAATGACTTCACCATTGGCCAATTTGATGTTTAATGGAATATTTAAATCTTTAAGATCCGACTCCAAACGTATGCTATAAATGATCTTGCCATTCTTTAATATGGTTTGTTTAATTTCCAATTCAGGTATAGAGCTTTTATATAAGTATTGCTTAAAAAATAAATCCCAATTATAGCTTGTGTTATTATTAAAGAACTGAATAATTTCTTCTGTACATACAATCTTATGAAAAAATACCGAATTCATTTCTTTCAAGGTAGCAAACCACAATGAATCGTTGTTTAGAATGTTGCGCATGGTATGCAGCATCCATGTGCCTTTGTAGTATATATCGCTATCGGTTCTGCCATGGTAAAAAACACCTCTTGGTCCTTGCATTGGATGTTTAGAGACTATCTTTTTTCTTTGTTCACTAAGGTATTCAATTGCTCTTGTTTTATCTACCCGATATTCCATATATAAAGCTTCAGCGTAAGTGGTAAAACTCTCGTGTATCCACATATCAGCAGCATCAAATGCAGTAATGCTGTTGCCGAACCATTCGTGTCCACTTTCGTGAATAATTATAAAATCAAACCCAAAAACGTTGTTCTTGTAATTGTTTCCATAAGCTATACAACTTTGGTGTTCCATACCCCAATAGGGTGTCTCAACCAACTTGTATCCATCTGTATTAAATGGGTACTGACCAAAGAAATGTTCAAATGCATCCAACATACCATGAACCTGCAAAAAATGTCTTTCTGCTGAAGCTTTATTGTAATCTAAAACATAGTATGAAAGTGGAACAGTATTTACACCTAAAAATGTATCCTTTATATTGATGTAATGCCCAACATTGATGCTAATATTGTAATTGTTAATTGGATTAACGACTCTCCAATGAAATGCTTTAAAAGCGCTGTCAACAATTTTTTCATCGATTAATTTTCCATTAGAAACACCAGTAAGGTCTTTCGGTACAATTAATGTAATGTCTGCGCCTTCTGCCTCATCACTCCAATGGTCTTTGCAAGGCAACCAAGCAGAAGCCCCTAAACCCTCGCAAGCCAAACCAACCCAATCGTATCCATTATTGTCTTTACGCCAAACAAATCCTCCATCCCATGGGGCAAGCTTTGCCACCAAAGGTTTACCTGAAAAACAAAACTCAACTTTATAAGTCGAATCTATTTGCAATCCTCCAATAAATTCTAATTTGACCTTATTGCCTTTTCGCTTAAATGCAATGGGCTTGCCCTTATATTTTGCGCTGTCAATACCCATATTTTCTGTGTAATCAAATTGAATCTTTGAAGAAGTTGCGAGCATCTTAAATTCAATTGAGTTACTTCCAGAAATGAATTTTTCATTCGGCTTGATTTTAACTTTTATATCATAATGGATAACATCAAAGCAGCTGCGCTCAAAAACCAATTTTCCAATATCTTTTCTTTTTGCTTTAGCATGCAGAGGCTGCACATTTGCAAACAAAATGAATATAAATAAAAACGAAAAACAATGGTTTAAGGTGCGCATCAAAAATATCTTGTATTACAATAATACAACTATTGAATGTTTAAAAAAACTAGTCCTTCAAACTACTACGCCAAGGTAACTATACCAATTTCTGGTCTAATACCCAATCTACCAGGATATCCCAAATAACCGAAGCCTCTGTTAACATAAATATATTGTTCACCGTCTTGGTACAAGCCAGCCCATTGTTTGTACATATATTCTATTGGACTCCATTTGAACCCTGCGGTTTCTATTCCAAATTGAGCACCGTGGGTATGACCAGAAAAAGTTAAATTAATGTCAGGGTATTTCTTAAGAACTTGCGCTTCCCAATGGCTAGGGTCGTGAGACAACAACAACTTAACCGGCATTTCTTCAGTACCTGCATAAGCTTTTGACAAAACACCATATCGAGCAAACCTTCCTTTTGCACCATAATTTTCAACACCTATAAGTGCAATTTTATCTGTACCACGCTCTAAAATTCTATTCTCATTCATTAACAAATCCCAACCCATTCTTTTATGGATTTGAATTAATTGCTCCAAGTTTGCCAATTGCATTGGAGACATATGCGATTTGTTCGATTGAGCATGGTTGCCAACACCCATTGTATTTCGGTCGGGCCATTGATGGTAATCGCCATAATCGTGGTTACCCAATATACTAAACACACCCATTGGTGCTTTTACCCGACTAAATATTTCAATATAATGTTCGTTCATCTCATCAGACAAACTGTTAACCAAATCGCCTGTAAAGAAAATAATATCTGGTTTTTCTTGCATCAACAAAGCAACACCTCTTTCAACCGCTTTTTTATCCCAAAAACTGCCTGAATGTATATCACTTAAATGCCCGATTTTTAAGCCCTTAAAACTTGCTGGTAAATTCTTTAAGGAAACTTCTTTTCTATGGATTTTATAATCGTGCGCACCTTTAACAATTCCGTAGCCCAAACCAGAAAACGTTAACAAACCAATACCTGCGCTCACTTGTGAAATAAAGGTTTTTCTTGAAACCAGATTAGCCCCTCCTTTTTCTTCTGGTTTTGCAATTTGTGGCGCAAAAAGAGACGTAATCTTATGAAAAATTCTATACAAATCTTCCATTAACAATGGAATAATCATGAAGATTTTTGCAAAAAATAATGCCGCAAAAAATCCTGTTACAAAAACATAAATAAAACGAGGTGCGTGCACCAGGAGGCCTCCCATAGCCAATAATGCCATGATATAAAATGAAATATTAACTACCCAATAGGCAATACGTATGCCTTTTCTAAATCCAGGGGCTGAATCGCTTGTTAAAGTCTTTACTGCTTGATAGGCATAAAAATCAAAAATTAAAATGAACACCACCATGAAAAATATGCGCATCATGATGGGAATAAGTGAGGTTACTGATTGAAACATAAATTAATAATCAAACCTACGCATTTTCTGATTGCTTATATTTAAGATCTGGAAATATTTCTTTAAAACCTCAATACTTTTCGAGAAAACACCTTCTTCTCGGTTTATAATTCTTGATCGACCATTTTCACCAAATAATCTATACGCCAAAGCAGCTTTTAAATGCTTGCGAATAATGTCGGCGGTTTTGCTCGAGTACTTTAAATCGCGTAAGTAAGGTATTTTTTTAGCCACAGCAATAAAACGAATAACATCTGTTTGTGAAATACTAAATTCATTCTGAAAAGCGATTTCATTGTGCAACAACTTGGTTTCCTTCTTCAAAATTTCAGACATATAATCCAAAACATAAATGTCAAATATTCGACTGTAAAACAAACCTGGCATTAGCATCTCAATCTCAGTACTATCTGCTATGGTGTCACGTAAAACTAGATCTGGTCTTATGCCTCCTCCTGATGTCAACAAACGACCATTCTTACTGAAAAATTCCTTTTTAATTGTTGAATCTAAATTGGGGTTAAGTGTGTCTCTATTTTGATCACGCACATAAATTTCATTTCTGTATTTTTCTATGTCCTTGTTATATGCTTTTTGAATACTGCGACCACTGGGAGTATAATACCTAGCAATGGTTAATCTTAACATCGCACCATCCGACAATCTAAATGGTTCTTGGACCAAACCTTTGCCAAATGATCGGTTGCCAATAATTACAGCACGATCGTTGTCCTGCAATGCGCCTGCTAAAATCTCACTTGCCGAGGCTGTGTTGTGGTTAATTAATAAAACCAATTTACCATCCTTAAAACCACCATTTCCATCGGCACGGTAATAATTTTTGTTCCTATGAAAACCAAAAGTATATGAAATGACTTCATCTTTTTGCAAGAACTCATTAGCAATGGCAGATGCTTCAGTTAATAAGCCTCCACCGTTGTTGCGTAGGTCTAAAATCAAATCTTTCATTCCTTTTGCCTTTAATGCTTCCATAGCCTTTAAAAATTCAGAATGTGTATTGCTGCTAAAACGTTCAAGTCTAATATAACCAAGTGTCTTATTTACCATGTAGAACACTTCCGAACTATTCATTACAATATTTTCTCTTGGAACCACAAAGTCTAAATATTGATTCTTACTTCGGCGGTATACTTTTATGTTTAGCCTACTTCTACCATCCCCTTGAATGGCTTCCTGCAATTCAGTATCACTCATCGAGTCCGTTAGTTTTACTTTCCCAGCAAACAACAAACGGTCGCCAGCCTTTATACCAACTTTCTCTGCTGGTCCGCCAATACTGGTGTTAAAAACAAATAAGGTGTCACTAAATTGGATATACTCTATCCCTAGTCCCAAGTAATTGCCGCGAATCTGTCGGTCATTGATCTCGCTCAATTGCGCAGGAATGTAGGCGCTGTGTGGATCGAGTTGAGAAAGCAAATATTCAATGGCATTTTCCTCAAGCAAGTCAATCCTAGTGCTATCTACATAATCTTGATTAATGATGTCAAAAATTTGAGAAAACTTGTCTTTTTTCTCCTTGTTAATGTTCATTCCAGAGAATAAACCAATGGCCAAAACCAAAGCGAAATACAAAGGCCTTACAGCCATGCCTTTTGAATTTTGAATCTCTGGTCTTTCAGTTGACATCGAATAAAACTATAATACGTTGAGCAATTGCTCTTTGATTTTTTCTAACTCTTCCTTCATTAAAACAACCGCTTGTTGAATAGGAAAATAATACGCCTTGCTTCCCATGGTATTGATTTCCCTACCCATTTCCTGAGCAATAAAATTAAGCTTTTTACCATTGGCATCTTTTTCCAAACATTCGATAAAAAAATCCAAGTGGTGGTATAACCTACTCTTCTCTTCTGCTATATCATATTTCTCAAGATAGTAAATAATTTCTTGCTCAAAACGATTTTGATCAACACTTACATCTTCTTTGTTGTCGTTCAATGACTGCAACAATTTTCCTTTTATACTTTCTCTCCTGGGTACTTCTTCAATTTCAACTGTTTTTACATAGTTGCGAATTTTATCTACACAAGCAATCAAGTACAATCCTATAGTCTTTCCTTCTTGAAGTCTAAAAGCATCAAAACGTTCAAAAGCCTCGTCAATGCTCGACTTAACCATAACCCAATCTTCCTCTGTAGAAACATTTTCTTCGTACTTGATCACATCAGGAAAAGCAATAATGGTGTTCATTAAATCGTTGCTTTGAATATTCAATTCGGCGGCTAAAGTCTGAATCTTTTCATAAAAGGATTTGGCTAAAGGCAAATTCAAACTTAAATTGTCATTTAAAGAACTGCCATTCTTTTTCTCCGCTACAATATGAACTGAAACTGAACCTCTGTTAATTTTATTGCTTAGTACTTGTCTAAGCTCTATCTCTTTGTCTTTAAAAGATTTTGGCAAACGAAGATTTAAATCAAAAAATTTATTGTTTAATGATTTGATTTCTGTCTTTAATTTCCATTGTTCGTTTTCGATTTCGTATAAACCGAAACCTGTCATGCTTTTGATTTGTACCATTGTATTTTTGTTGATGTGATGAATACGCCTACAAAAATCAACATAATTGCTAATATTTTGTGCATGCTAAGCTCATCTTTTTTAAGTAACACCGCTATAATGGCGGCTAGTATAGGTTGTAAATAAATATAGGCCCCAACCAAGGTTGGGCCAGCTTTTACAATTGCCCAAGAATTCAATAGATAGGTAACAAAGGTTGTGAATACGATAATAAACACAATCTCTGCAATGATTTTAGCATCCATCAAAGCAAATTTTGCTTCGCTTAATTCGCCTATTCCAAAAGGGAATACCAATATTGCTCCAATTAAAAACGTGTATTTAGACACCGTTAAAGTGTGGTAATGTGCCAATAACTTTTTAGCCGAAACCAAATAGGCTGCATAGGAAATCGCATTTAAAATAATTAAAATATCGCCTGGCAAAGTTTCGCCTGAAAAACTAAATGTTCGACCGGCCATCAAAACCAAACAACCCAAGCTAGCGAGTAAAACGCCGATGAGCTGGGTTAAAAGCAATTGTTGTTTATTGATTAAAACATTTAGAATCAACACAAAAATAGGCGTGGCCAACATCAATACCGCACCATTAATTGGGGTGGTAATCTCAAGTCCTTTAAAAAACATCAACATATTGGCTGCCACTCCAAAAACACTGCAAGCCAATATCCTCAGACCATGAGCCTTCCAATCAATTTTCTCACTTTTAATGGCCAGGGAAGCTATAAGAAATAAAAATGCAGCTCCTGAAACCCTTAATACAATAAAACCAAAACCTTGTAGGTAAAATGGCATAATGTCTTTGACCAAACTAAAAGTTATTGCATAAATAAATGAAACTGTAAATAGCGCAATATGAACGCTGAAATTTTTATTCAAAGCAGTAGAGTCTAGGCTTTCCTGTGAATTACGCCTGCCATAGGTTGAGCCGTTGGCATAATGGTCATTTCATTGATGTTTACATGTTCAGGTCTATTCAACATAAACCAAACACCTTCAGCAACATCTTCTGCCACTAGGTTTTCGAATCCTTTGTATACTGTTGCAGCTCTTTCGGCATCGCCTTCAAAACGAACCAATGAAAACTCAGTCTCCACTGCCCCTGGATGTATTGCAGAGACTTTAATAGGATATTTGCTTAAATCTAAGCGCATGCTTCTGTTTAAGGCATCAACAGCATGCTTGGTAGCACAATAGACATTGCCATTGGCATAAACCTCTTTCCCAGCAATACTGCCTACATTTACGATATGTCCTTTGCCATGTTTAACCATTAATGGAACTACATATTTTGTTACATACAACAAACCCTTTATATTGGTGTCAATCATGGTGTCCCAATGTCTAAAATCACCGTCTTCAATAGAAGATAAACCCATAGCCAAACCAGCATTGTTTATTAATACACTTATTTCATTCCAAGGACTTTCTAAAGAGTTTACAAATCCTTCTACGTCCGTTCTATTTCGAACATCAAAAACAGCAACCTTACAAGGAACTTGATACAAAGATTCAATTTCACTTTTTACTTGCTCCAATCGATCTTCTCTGCGACCAGTTAATATTAGACCATATCCATTTTTGGCCAAAATCATTGCACAGGCTTTTCCAATGCCTGAACTTGCTCCTGTTATCAACGCATATTCGGTATTCATAAATTAAATGCAAAAATAGGTAAATCTTTTTGGGGCTAGAGGCAAATTTATTGTATTATCGTGGAGAGAAAACATGAATCCGGAATTGTATATCCTTGGATCTAGCAGCGCTACCCCAACAAGAGAGCGACACCCGAGTGCACAAATATTAAAAATCGAAGGTGAGAAAATCCTAATAGATTGTGGGGAAGGCACACAATCTCAAATGATAAAATACGGTATAAGACATACAGGTATAAACACCATTTGTATTAGCCATTTGCACGGTGACCACTATTTTGGATTGATTGGTTTAATCTCTACCATGAGTTTGATGGGAAGAACCCAAAGTCTAACTTTAATTGGCCCTCCAGGACTCAAACAAATATTAGAGCTACAAATAGAGCAAGGTGGTATGTCGTTAAAATTTGAATTGATTTACATACCGACAAGTATGGATAAATTTGAAAAGATATACGAGACTGATGCTTTCGAAATAAAGACCTTCCCATTAAAACATAGAATTCATTGCACAGGATTTGTTATTTCTGAAAAGAAAAAAGAACGGAACTTGAATATCGATAGTGCTAAAGAATATAACATTCCAATAAGTGCTTACAAAGAAATTAAATTAGGTGCAGATTATACAAATGAGAAAGGTGAAATCATCAACAATGATGTATTGACGTTTGACCCTGCAGAACCTAAATCATTCGCCTATTGCTCCGACACAATTTTCGACCCCAGTATAGTAGAATATATTAAAGATTGCAATTTGTTGTACCACGAAGCTACCTATATGAGAAATTTGGAAGACCGCGCCGAATTGTACTTTCATAGCACCGCAGAACAAGCCGCTAAAATAGCTAAGCTTGCAAATGTTGGGCATTTAATTATTGGCCATTATTCTTCTCGCTACGACCATCTTGGGCCCTTACTAGAAGAAGCTAAATCAGTTTTCCCTAAAACGTCGCTGGCCATTGAAGGCGAAAAACACAATGTCAAAATCTACAACAATTAAATTCCGATAACCTACTCTTTGGCACTTGGCTAAAATAGTAGTAATTTTGAATTTTCTTTTAAAACCTTGAAACCTGCAGCACTCATCAAAAAATCTAAGCAGTTAAAAATTGCTAGAAGCGTTATGCCTTATGATCAGGTGCAAAGCGTTCTTTTAATTTGGGATGCTAGCCAAAGCAGAACTGACATCGAAGAATTAAAAATATTCGGACATGAGCTGCGTAAAAGTGGTAAAAACATCACTTTCTTAAGTTTTCATCCCATCAAAAAACTGAGTGCTGATATGCAGCCAAATGAACTGCATAAAATTTGTTGCAAATCGGATTTTAACATTTTTGGTGTGCCTAAAAGCAAAAATTTAAAAGACCTATTAAACCAACCTTTCGATCTTTTTATCAATGGTTGTCTTACTGACAATAATTTTTTAAAAACCATTGCAACCTTCACAAAATCAAAATTTAGAATCGGTCCATTCCTAGACCAAAATGATACTAATTTTTACGAAATATCAATAAAACCTAATGGGGCTAACCCTTGCGAAAACTACCTGATTGAAACAGGTCGTTATTTGCGAAAAATTATATAATAAAACATGGCACATTCAATTTCACAACAATTCAAAGGCACCGGCGTTGCGCTTGTAACTCCATTCAATAATGACTACAGCATTAATTTTGATGCTCTAAAAAAATTGGTAAGACATCAGATTGATGGAGGTACCAAGTACCTAGTTATACTTGGCACAACTGGCGAAAGCACCACTGTAAACAAGTCGGAAAAACAAGCCATTTTAGATTGCATCAGAACTGAAAACAATGGCAAACTGCCTCTTGTACTTGGTGTTGGAGGAAACAACACATTAGAAGTTGCTGAGACACTTAAAAACCAAGATTTCGATGGTATTTCTGCTGTCTTAAGTGTGAGTCCTTATTACAATAAACCCAATCAAAAAGGCATAGTACAACACTATAAATACCTTGCTGATGCTTCTCCATTGCCTATCATACTTTACAATGTACCAGGAAGAACCGGCAGCAATGTTGGTGTTGAAGCAACTTTAGAATTGGCAGAACACGCCAATATTTTGGGCATCAAAGAAGCGAGTGGAAATTTTTCCCAATGCATGGAAATCATCAAACACAAACCAGCCAATTTCTCAGTGATTAGTGGTGATGATGCTTTTACCCTACCTTTTATTTCAATGGGTATGGATGGCGTAATCAGTGTAATTGCAAATGCTTATCCGAAAGAATTTAGCACTTTAATTCAATTGGCCTTAGAAAGCAAATTTGAAGCAGCCAGAGAATTGCATTATAAATTATTAGATGCAATGAATGTGATTTTTGCTGATGGAAGTCCAGGTGGAATTAAAGTAATCCTTAAAGAATTAAATATTTGCGACACCACAGTGCGCATGCCTTTGCATGATGTAAGTGATAGCGCGCACCAGCAATTGCTGAATGCGATGTTGAAATAGCTTAAAAATCTTTTAATAAAAAATGCCCGGACGCTGTCTGGGCATTTTTTGTATCATTTATTTATCTTACCAAAAATTGTAAATTCTCTTGGTGCCATCTGTTCCCATGCCTTCTATTTGCATGCGTCCATTGGCGTTTTCAAGAGCAGAAATTAGTGCATTTGGGTCCTCGCAAACCTTGCCATTGAATTTTAAAAATATGAATCCATCTTCAATGTTCATGCTGTTTAACAAACCACCTCTTATATTTTTTACTTTTACCCCATTGCTAATTTTATACTTCTGCTGTTCCACTTTTGAAACTGGCGCAAAATCAGCTCCTAACTTATCAGAACTAATATATTTATTGGTCTCTAAACTGGTCTCACCATCTTGATTGGTTAATACCATAGTTGTTTCCTTTTGCACACCATTGTGGATATAGCTTATCTTTATTTTATCTCCAGGTCTATAGTACGACATATGCTCGTCGAACCCAGATTTACCTGTAATGGCTTTGTCTTGAATTTTCACAACTACATCACCTTTCATTAAACCAGCTTTACTCGCAGGGCTCTCGTCGTATGCCATTTTTATGAGTGCACCATCAGTAGTCTTATTAATCTTCTCACTCATTTCATCTATTTCCTCTGCTTCAATTCCTGAATACCCTCTTTGAATTTGACCAAAATCTATGAGGTCTTTAACCGCCTTTGCCACAATGTTTGCCGGTATGGCAAACCCATAGCCTGAATAACTTCCTGTCTGACTAAATATCGCGGTATTAATGCCAACCAACTCTCCATTCAAATTCACCAATGCGCCTCCACTGTTTCCAGGGTTAATGGCAGCATCTGTCTGTATAAATGATTCTATTGGAAATTGATTGTTTACCACATTGATGTTTCTGCCTTTTGCACTAACAATACCTGCTGTAACTGTTGAGGTTAAATTAAATGGATTTCCAACAGCTATGACCCATTCGCCAATTTGCAAATCGTCTGAATTGGTCATCACAATTGCCGGCAAATTGCCCGCATCTATTTTTAACAAAGCAAGATCTGTCGATGGATCCGTGCCTATTAGTTTGGCCGTATACGTTTTCTTCTTATTGTTTAAAACAACTTCAATATTTTGAGCATCTTTAACTACATGCAAATTGGTAACGATATATCCGTCTTTTCGAACAATTACGCCACTGCCTGTGCTGCTTACTTGACCAATACTTCCAAACGGATCCCAACCATCAAAAAACATCCCGAAGGGATTGCGTTGTTGCATCATAGCTGTGGTCTTAATAAAAACCACACTCGGTGTACTAAGCTTTGATGCCAATACAAAACTTAAATTACCATCTGCTAAATTACCATTATAAGAAGTCAGAAGTCCTTTCAACTCATTCTGCACCAAGCGCTCATTTGATTCTTGATGCATAAAATTTGTAAATACATACGCTCCAAGAGTTCCACAAACCAGAGCAATTAAGGCGTTTAAAACTGTTTTTTTCATGAATCTATGTGGTGATATCTATTACTATTTTTATTCTTATTTCAGGATTGTTTGGATCGTTCGTAAACATCGTAATATACTTGGTATGTGAAGCAATTGATTGATTCACTGTATCGATGGTTAATACCAATTGAATACTTTCTCCAGCCTCTAATAATTGTTTCCCTATTCTATAGGTAATACATGAACAATTGGGTAAAATGGAATGCAATTTTAATGGCGTTTTACCCGTATTGCTTATGTTGATGGTATATGAAAATTTTTCTCCGGCTGAGTGCTTGCCCAAATCAATTATACCTTTAGGATCCATTTTAATTACAGGTGCATTCTTCAAATCTTTTTTGCTCATTTTGGTAAAATCTTCTTTCAAATTGGCATGAATATGCAAAATCTTTGTTGAACCATTTGGATCATCTGTAACCAAACCAATGCGTCTTCTTATTTCTCCGTAAGGACCCAATTTACTCGCATCCACAGTAATTGTAATGACAATCGAATCGTTCGGATCAATTAAACTATCGCCAATATTTACAGTTATATATTCTGGGGTTTCAACTTCATAAATACGAATTGGGTAACCCATATAATTAAACGCTTTAAATTTAAACGAGCGCTTTTCGGTATTTAACAAGGTATTCAATTCGGCCATGGTTGTGTTAAAGGCTAAATTGGAGTAGGTTGTTGAATAATCACTCGGTCTGTTGGCCAAATTTGCCTCTGGTATTACATAACCGGTAATCATTAAACTTTGAAACAAATCGGTGTTGTTGTTAAAATACACAAAAACATTTTTATGAAATTCACCACCACGACCACGTGTTCCGTAAATGGCTTTTACATAACCAGTATCTCCAGGTTGAATGGTATCTTTTATATATTCAGGGGTTGTACAACCACAACTGGTTTCTACCTTTGATATCCAAATTGGTTTATTGCTAATATTTCTAAAACTGAATACTGCAATAGCATTTTCACTTTCTTCTTTGACATTGCCAAATTCATATATGAGTTTTTTGAACTTAACAGTCGTATTAATCTGTGCATTTAACATGGACTGCAAACCAATGAAAAGCAAAACGAGGCCAATTTTTTTCATATTTATTATTCCTTCAAATTTCATACAAATTTTAACATTAAGAGCAATATTTTTTTCAAAAGGTTGCTTATTCCTGAATATCTTTGCAAAACAATGCTGAATAAAAACCTCGATGCGGATGCTGACAAGTTAAGTCAAACTGACAGAGACATTGAAAAAGTGTTGCGTCCAGCACAATTCGATGACTTTGCAGGCCAAGATAAAATCTTGGACAATTTAAAAATCTTTGTTAAAGCAGCTGTTCAGCGCGGTGAAGCACTAGACCATGTCTTGTTGCATGGACCTCCCGGTCTTGGTAAAACCACCTTGGCCAACATTATTGCCAACGAATTACAAAGCAACATAAAAATCACCAGTGGTCCTGTACTTGAAAAACCAGGTGATTTGGCTGGTTTGCTCACCAACCTTGAAGAAGGTGATGTCTTGTTCATTGATGAAATACACCGTTTAAGTCCCGTAGTTGAAGAATATTTGTATTCCGCTATGGAAGACTATAAAATTGATATCGTACTTGACAGTGGTCCAAGTGCTAGGTCAGTTCAAATTAGTTTGGCTCCATTCACCTTGGTTGGTGCCACCACGCGCTCTGGATTATTAACCTCTCCACTTCGTGCCCGTTTTGGAATAACCAATAGACTAGAATATTACAACACCGACCTTTTGGCTAAAATTGTTACCCGATCTGCTGGAATTGTGAAGGTGCCAATTGAAAATGAAGCAGCATATGAAATTGCAAGAAGAAGCAGAGGAACCCCACGGATTGCAAACGCTTTGTTAAGAAGAACCCGCGATTTTGCTCAAATCAAAGGCGATGGAGAAATTACTTTAGAAATTGCCAAATATGCCTTGGAAGCCCTGAATGTTGATGCCAATGGACTTGACGAAATGGACAACCGTATATTAAGCACCATTATCGACAAATTTAAAGGTGGGCCTGTTGGTATTAACACCATTGCAACAGCAGTTGGCGAAGAAGCCGGCACCATAGAAGAAGTGTATGAACCTTTCTTAATCCAAGAAGGCTATTTAATGAGGACAGCTAGAGGTAGAGAAGCCACAGAATTGGCATTCAAACACCTTGGTAGAATTCATTACAACAAAGGACATGAATTGTTCTAAAAGTACTGGGTCTTAAATTTCTCAAAAGATATTCTACAATTCTCAACCCAATGGGCATGGTCTCCGTCATCTGAAACCCATTTGTAAGCTGAAAACTTTGCGCCAAATTTTCTAGAAGCTTTTGCCATGGCATAACACTCCATGTCAAAAACTGAATTTGATTTTATACTTTCAAGATATTCCTTAGAATATTTAGCCACTTGGTTTTGATCGTAAAAATAATCGGTCGAAAAACAAGAGCTATTAGAGTCCTTATCAATTTCAATAAAAGGCTCAATTGCTTCAAATGGTGACAAACCATAGTCACATATTGGTCTTGCATCAATGTCTTGAAATACCTTCCCTATTTTTAATATTTCACCATAATGGTGGTTCAATGAACCACATGACCCAATGTTAATTATCTCTGTAAATCCTTTTTGAATGCACTCAAAAACACCCATGGCAGCATTCAATTTTCCCACGCCACAAACAAGTACAGGAATACCATTTACTAGCTCTGCATGGTTTAATTCTTCCCCAACAGCAACTAGAAATACTTTACTCATAATCGATTAAACTTTTTACAGTCAAGTCTGAATTTAAAAACTTCAAATTGATCAGAACCAATTTATCCAATACAGCATAACCAGCATTTAAGGCCAATTGTTCGGCCGCGTTCATTGTTCCGCCGGTTGCTAAAACATCGTCCACAATTATTACCTTCCCTTGTCCTTGCTTAATCTCTAATATGTCAGTGCCATATTCAAGTTGATATTCCAAGGCTATTTTTGGAGGAGGCAATTTGTTCTTCTTTCGACACAAAACCAAGCCACCACCATAGTAAATTGACAAAGCTGAAGCAAAAATAAATCCTCTTGATTCTATTCCAATCCAATAATCTGGAACCACTACCTTTTCACCCATCAATTTAATGGCTTCTTTAAAATATTTAGACTTTAATAGCTGGCTAATGTCTTTAAAATTTACGCCAGGAATAGGGAAGTTTTCCACTTCAACTATTTCATTTTTTATCTGCTCCAACATTTATTTTTTCTGTAAAATTAATTTATTCTCAATAGACTTCAAAACCATATCCGTTGCCCCTGAATTCTCCTCTATAAAACTTTTACAAGCCAATCTGTGCAATTGAATTTCATTGCTTTTTAAATAGTGTGCAAGCGCATTTTCAAAATCAGTCACGTTATTTATTCGCAAAGAAACCCCTGCCTTTATTGCCAAATCAGCTTCAGGATACTTTTCGGTGTTAGGTCCAAATACAAGTGGAACACCATAAGACAAAGCTTCTAAAATATTGTGTAAGCCTTTTCCAAATGCCCCTCCAATAAACGCGAAATCAGCGTATAAATATGCCGATGCCAAATGACCAATCGTATTCAGCACCATAACATTGGATTCTGTCCCAATACCATCGGTATATAGTTGCGGATTATAGGCCGAAAATCTATTAAGTACTTCAGTAATATGGCCCTCTGAAACATCATGAGGAACAATTAAAAACTTAAATTCATGATTGGGATTTTTGAGGTAAAACGCATGAAGTATGCGTTCTTCTTCAGGCCAACTACTGCCCAAAATAATAAGTTGTTTATTTCCTTTAAATTGAGCAATCTTTTCATTTTCTTGAGCCAATAAAGACAACTGTTTTACCCTGTCATAGCGTGTGTCACCTGATAAAAACACATTTTCCAATCCCTTAGATTTTAATAAATTAAAGGTGTTTTTGTCTTGCACGAAAATACCTGAATATTGAGGAAGTAGTTTGAATAAAAATTTGCCGAAAAGGGTAAAGAGAAACTGCTTTTCCCTAAATACAGCTGAGATCAAAAACACAGGGATATTCTTTCTGAAAAGTGCCTTTAAATAAAAATACCATATTTCATACTTTACAAAAATGGCTACATCTGCTTGCAAATAATTTATTACTTTATCTGCACTACTGGGACTATCCAAAGGCAAATATATAACCTTATCTGCTAAAGCATAATTATGGCGTTGTTGAAACCCTGAAGGCGAAAAAAAAGTAACAACAATGCTGTTGCTTGCATCCTTGTTTTTTAAGGATTCCATCAATGGTCGCGCTTGCTCAAATTCACCCAAACTGGCACAATGAAACCAATACCTTAGACCATTTTTTTCTAAAGGCACGCTTGGAATGCTTTGTAATTGTGCCTCTAAAAATTGTTTGGTTTTGCCCTTTTTAATCAAAGGATTGACTACTGGAATCAAGCACTTTACTATATAAATTATGCAACGGTATACAACAGACATACTTATTCGAAAAACCGCTCCTCGTCTCCTTTTTTATTGCCTGCTTGTCTTCCAGAAAGTGATATCATAATTCCAATTTTAATCCCTAGAAGCATGTCATTGCGCAATTCTGTATCGGCCTTTCTAGTATCATAATTGTAAGAACGTCTGTTTTTTGTAAATCCATTTAACAGTTCTATTCCTCCAAAAAAATTCAATCTGCCTTTAGGGTCTATACGCTGATAACCAACGAATCCACGTACCATTAATCCATTCGTTAAGCGGTCATAGCCTTTGAAATAGTTATTTTCTAATTGCGGTAAAACTGTTCTTTGAAAGGTGAATTTTAACTTGTGTTGCATAAAACCGATTCCTCCTGTAAACAAGAGTCCTGAATTGCGTTCAAAACTTCCCAATGGAATTATTTTACCAAAATCAACATGCCAATGATAACCTCTTTCGTACATCCTCACATCTGCATAGGTTCCAGTATTGTCAATCAATAAACCTCCATTGCCAATCATTGAATCCAAAATTCCACTTTCCCTAACCTGTCCAGAGAAAATCGTATTAATACCTCCTTGAACTTGAAAGTTCCTTCCAAATTTATAGGCCAAAGTAAATCCTACTGAATTGCTTCCCCCAAAACGCTTGCTTAAAATGCCAATTGGTGCCTGTCTTCCGTAATTCATACACAACAAGACCGTATTTCGAAATTTGGGATGGGCGGTCACAGAAACAGCTGTTGTGTCTGCTGAATATGCCACTAAAGGGCATAAAAATAAACAAATAATTATCGCTCTAAAATTGTACACATTGCAAATATACAAAAAAACAATCTCAGAAGATAAATCCTAGTCGGAACTATGCCAATTGGCCATTTACATAAACTGAATAGATAACTTTTGAACCGTATTCTAGTGCTTTTGACACTGAACAATATTTGGTAAAAGAGAGTTCAGCTGCACGCTTTGCTTTATCTAAATCAACTGTTCCTTGGATTAAAAACTTTACTTCTATGTCTTTATAAACTGAATGGTCTTCAACCTTTATGCTATCACTTTCCACCTCAACTTGGAAATCTTGAATATCTTGTCTTTGTTTCTTTAAAATTGAAATGATATCAATTGCACTGCAACCACCTATTGAAACCAATAACAATTGCATAGGACGCATGCCTTTGTGATGTCCTCCAATACTTTCTGAACCATCCATCAATAAAGTATTGTTGGTGTCATTTGTGGCCTCCATTAAAAAGTCGTCGTCAATGCGTTTAATATTTATTTTCATAACGTAATATAATGATGCAAAATAAGGTCTTAGAATTTCCTTTACAAGTGACAAATACCACAAACAAAAAATAGTATACCAAGATTACCTATTCTAAGATAAAGATGGGTAGCTCCTCATGGGGTGGAAAACACCCCAAGAACATTTATCTAATTATTAAGAATGGGTATTGTGCAATTTGTAATAATACCCTTGTTTAGAAAGCAATTCCTGGTGGTGACCTCTTTCAACAATACGGCCCTTGTCCATGACTATAATTTCATCTGCATCTTGAATGGTGCTCAGTCTATGTGCAATTACAAGAGTGGTTCTTCCCTGACGCAAACGGTCAAGTGCTTGTTGAACCAATTTTTCACTTTCATTGTCTAAGGCTGAAGTTGCTTCATCCAAAATCAAAATTGGTGGATTCCTTAACAGTGCCCTAGCTATAGCCAATCTCTGTCTTTGACCGCCACTTAACTTGCTTCCACGTTCACCAATGACGGTATTAAAGCCATGCTCTGTTGCCATAATAAACTCATACGCATTGGCCAATTTAGCGGCTTCTTCAACTTCTTGCATCGTATGCCCCGTTTGGCCAAATAAGATGTTGTTGCTTATACTGTCGTTGAACAATATTGCCTCTTGAGTTACAATACCCATTAGCGAACGCAAATCATCAATTTTATATTCACGTATATCTTGACCGTCTATTTGAATAGAACCTTCTGCTACATCATAAAAACGAGGCAAAAGATCAGCCAAAGTACTCTTGCCGCTTCCACTCGATCCAACCAAAGCAACTTTTTTGTTTTTTGGAAGTTCGAAAGAAACACCTTCCAAAACGTTTTCGTTTTTATAGGCAAAAGAAATGTTCTTGTACGATATACCTGTCTTTAATTCTGAAATTGGTGTTGGATTTGCCTTTTCAATGATTTTAATATCAGTGTTCAAAATCTCCTCATATCGGTCCATACCCGCTGCACCTCTTTGCACCATTGGAAACGCTTGAGACAATTGTTTGAATGGTGGGATTACTTGGCTAAATATGGCGAAATAGGCTAAGAATGCTGAACCAGCAATTTCTCCATTAAACACCATATTTCCCCCAAACCACAGCAATACACCTGCTACAAAAATGGCCAAAGTTTCTGATATCGGAGATGCCATATCGCCTCGGTGGTTTACTTTAATGTTTGCGCTTGTAGAGTTGTCGTTTAAATTTTTAAACTTTGACCTGAACACCGTCTCAACCACAAATGCTTTTATTATTCTTATGCCACCTAATGATTCTTCTAGAAAAGACAAAACGGTACTTTGTTCCTCTTGATTGCGCTTAGATTTACGTCTTAATGATTTTCCCAACAATGCAATTGAACCAGCAGCCAATGGAAGCAAAATAATTACATACA
The DNA here is from genome assembly GCA_044357345.1 of Bacteroidia bacterium. GTDB lineage: Bacteria > Bacteroidota > Bacteroidia > NS11-12g > UBA955 > JABMMZ01. Next base: position 14,865 of record JBIKPR010000020.1, on the reverse strand, counting down.
AAGTAAGCGTTGGACTCATATAAACCAAGGTTCCTATATAAAAAACAATGCTAACTGGCTCTTTAAAAATTGCTTCCAATGATGCCATCAAACTCCATTCAACTTCTTTCACATCATTGCTCATACGAGAAATAATATCCCCTTTTCGCTCATCACTAAAATACGAAATTGGCAAATCTAAAATTTTGTCATAAACCCGCTTGCGAATATCTTGGATTACTCGGTTTCTTAATATCACCAAATAATATAAGGCCATATACCTTGCAATGTTCTTGATAACCGTTGCAATCACCAGGCTAACACAAATCAAAAACAAAGCTTCGCGCTTATTGTCTTGAACAAATTCGGTCATCCATTGAATAAAATCACTGTAAAGTGAATTAAAATCGCTGCCTCCAGTTGACTTCTGTCTAAATGCATCCTTGTTGTTGTTGAACATAAAATCGAGCAAAGGCATAAGCAAGGCAAGTGAGAAAAGTCCTGCTACAATCTGAATCAAATTAAACAACATATTAAGTGCCGCAAGCCCTTTAAAAGGAACTATCAGTCTTATCATGCGCAACATGGCTTTCATAAGGGCAAAGTAAAGCTATTTTTCAACGGAAGTCAAACACTAATTATAGCATGAAATGAAGTTTGTACGCAATGTGTAACAAGAATATTTGACTTACAAATTCAACAAATCTGCGAATTCCTTATTCAAATACAACTTTTCCCTTCCCGATGATTTCTCTAACAACAAGCCCATTTTTACTAGGTGGTCGAGGTAGGTATAAGCAGTTTGGCGGTGACAGCCGATGGCCTCACAAATCATCTTAGGTTTAACATAAGGCTTGTAAAAAAGAACCTCCAAAAGTTCATCTGATGGTAAAATATAATCTGTGTATTTTTCCAATTGGTCTTTAAACTTCTTCCGCAATTGTACATAAAGTTTAGTTGTCTCCAATAAAAGAACAACAGCTTCCTCAAGCTTTTGGATGATAAATGCCATCCACTTTTCAAAACTTAGATTGATCATTACGTCTCTTAGCAATAAATTATAGGTTTCCTTTTCTTTGAACAAGATAAACGAAATAGGAATGCAATTATACAGTAGGCCAAGCTCCCTAAAAAAAAGCTTAGTGAGGATTCTAGCACAGTGCCCATTCATTTGTAAATACGGTGCCAAAGCTCGAAATTGATAATGGATCAAAGCCAAGCCTTGCAAACTGCTTGTTTTCTTCAATTGCTTAAGGGCCTTATCTAAATCAAGCCTTAAATATTGAATCAAACTTGGATTATTTGGAGTCGTGTACAAACATAAATTGGTAAAATAACTTTGAATACGTAATTCCTTTTTATCTCTAAACATTTCAAACTGTCTTTTTGAGAGATGCAAAAATTCAGGAGCCAAATTGTTTACACTGAGAGATTCAATCTCATCTTTCCATTCTAAGGATTTCAAAATTAGTATCGCATTTTTTTCATTTAAATTATTCTCTGATGAATATGCCTCCAATAAACGCTGAACAGAAATTGACAAACCCTCTAAGTCAAACGAGTACTTACTGTCTACCACTTCAATAAGTCGAAAAAAATTATGGACGCCATTGTTTACTTGTGCATCTACATAACCATTTAAATGATAAATCGCCTTCCAGCATGACTCTGAAACTTCATGTAATTCTGAAAGTCTAGATATTCTTAACTCATTAAGTGGTTTTAACTGGTTATGCGGTAATTGACTGTTTATCAATTTTATGTCGAATTATCTTACAATTTTCGACATTTATATTCAATTTATTAAATTTTATTTAAATAATTAATGGTTTCAATCCATTAAAATCTCCTCGAATAACTTAATTTTGCAGTCAAATTTATCAAGAATGTCTTCATCGTCAAGTAAGAATTTAATTCAAGAGAAACCACCCCACAAACAAATGAAACAGATATCAGAGTACTTTGGAAAAAGTGTTTTCGGACCAAAAGCAATGGCCGAATTCGTTAGCAAAGAAGCCATCAAGGCTGTAAATGAATCAAGAAATACCGGCAAACAAATGGACCGTAAAATGGCGGACCAGATTGCAGAAGGTATGAAAAATTGGGCCATCGAAAAAGGCGCAACCCACTACACACACTGGTTCCAACCATTGCGTGGTTCTACTGCAGAAAAACACGATGCATTCTTCGATCCAACAGGAATAGATACAGGCATTGAAGTGTTTACTGGAAAATCACTGGTACAACAAGAACCTGATGCATCAAGTTTTCCAAATGGTGGCATTAGAAATACATTTGAAGCCAGAGGTTACAGCGTTTGGGATCCTTCATCTCCTGCTTTTATTATGGAAAAAGCCAGTGGTAAAACCTTATGTATTCCAACAATTTTTGTTGCCTACACAGGCGAAGCACTTGACTACAAAGCTCCTTTAATAAAATCTACTAATTTCCTAACCCAAAACACAACTGCTGTTTGCCAATATTTTGACGCTAATGTTAAAAACACAAAAGTTTCCTTGGGTATCGAACAAGAATATTTCTTAGTTGATGAGGAGCTATACCACCAAAGACCTGACTTGGTTTTTGCAGGTAGAACTCTAGTTGGTAATATGCCAGCTAAAGGACAACAATTAGAAGACCACTACTTTGGTAGCATTCCTGAAAGAGTCTATAACTATATGACAGACTTTGAAAAAGAAGCACTAAAATTAGGTATTCCTCTTAAAACAAGACACAATGAAGTGGCTCCTGGTCAGTACGAATGTGCCCCTATGTTTGAAGAAGCAGATATAGCCATCGACCACAACTCTTTGCTTATGGATGTTATGCAATCGGTTGCTAGCAGGCATAAATTGAAAGTTATTTGGCATGAGAAACCATTCAAAGGTGTTAATGGTTCTGGCAAACACAACAACTGGTCATTAATTACCGACACAGGCGTTAACCTTCTTTCTCCAGGACATAGCCCTATTGATAACTTGCAGTTCTTAACCTTCTTTATCAATACCATTAAAGCGGTTCACGACCATGCTGATTTGTTAAGAGCCAGTATTGCTACTGCAGCCAACGACCATAGATTAGGGGCTAACGAAGCGCCTCCTGCTATTATGTCGGTTTTTATTGGTAGCACGCTAAGCGAAGTGTTAAATCAATTCCAAGCAATTAAAACACCGGTTATAACCGGCAAAGTGAGTGAAAAGACAATCAGTGTGTACCGAATTCCTGAAATACTTTTAGACAACACCGACCGCAACCGTACTTCTCCTTTTGCTTTCACAGGAAATAAATTTGAATTCAGAGCTGTTGGTTCAAGCGACCATTGTGCAAATGCTATTATTGTTTTAAACACCATCGTTGGTAACCAATTGGCCGAATTCAAAAAAGAAGTAGATGCTTTAATAAAAAAGAAAACCAATAAACTTCTTGCCATCGAGCAAGTTTTAAAATCGTACGTTAAAGCAACGAAAAAAATTATTTTTGAAGGCAATGGCTATGGTGATGAATGGGTAAAAGAAGCAACCAAAAGAGGCTTAAGCAACATCAAAACTACGCCTTACGCATTGGATGCATACAGCACCAAAGCCAGCACAGATTTGTTTGTTAAAAATAATATTTTCACCATTAAAGAACTTGAAGCCCGTACAGAAATTAAATTTGAAAACTACTTGTTAAAAATTCAAATTGAAGGCAGAATCTTAGGTGAATTGGTTAAAAATTATGTTATCCCTTCTGCAGTTGAATACCAAAAGAAACTAATTGACACCATCGAAGGGCTTAACAGAATTGGACAAACCAAAGCAGAAAACAAAGGCTTGTATACCTTGGCTAAAGAAATATCTTACAACGTTAATGCAATTTGGGAAAACAACAACAAAATGGTTGATGAAAGAATCAAAGCCAATCGATTAACACATGCCGATAAAAAAGCAAAAGCTTATTGCGACAAAGTAAAACCTTATTTTGACAGCATCCGCGAAAGCGCAGACAAACTTGAAGAGCTAATCGACAACGACGCTTGGAAACTGCCTAAATACCGCGATTTATTGTTCTTGAAATAAGAATCTTAACAATCCTATAATAGTCCCATTTGGAAACAGATGGGACTTTCTTTTTTTTACAGCAATTTTCAAGTTTAATTAAAAAAATAAAACGAATATCGTCTGATTTCATATATTTGAATCGTTCATGCGCATCAAGACAAACAATATTTACGCCTCAATTTTCTTGATCATAGGCATGGCTGCTTGCTATGCCATTTTACAATATCTTTATGGTGTATTTACCCAGCCCTATTTTTGGGATGAACTCGGTGTCTACAGCCGTTCTTCTATGTACCTTAGCGACTATGGACTTAGCCTTTTGCCTGATTCCGTTCCCGATGAATTATCCCGCGGTCACCCACTATTATGTCCTTTGTACTTCGCTCTTGCGTTTAAACTTTTTGGCTGTATTCCGCTTACGGCACACATTGCCGCTGCGGTTTTAAATTCTATTGGTTTCCTCTTTGTATTTGCAATTCTTTTAAAAAACACCAAACCATTTGTTGCTGCAGCTGCTACTTTGGCTATTTTTGTGCAGGCACTATTTTTATCTCAGTCGCTACTGATACTGCCTGAAATGCCGCTTATGGTTTTCACTCTAGCGGCCGTTTACTTTTATATTAACGATAAGATTTTACTTGCTGCATTATTTATTGTCCTTGCCCTTCAAATAAAGGAGTCTGCATTGGTCTTGCCATTCGCATTTCTAGTCTCTGAATCCCTGAAACAAAAGAAAATATTTAGCAAAAACAACCTTTACTTATTTGCATTACCTATACTTAGCTTCTTAATATTTATTGGCATTCAAAAAATTCAAAGAGGATATTTTTTCTATCCACTACATACCTCCTTAGCTTCTTCTGATCCATATTATATCAATGAGCGTTGGGAGACCTTCAAACTGTTTTTTCTCTACCAACAAGGCCATTTGTATTTTTTTATTGCCTTGGCTTCTGTGCTTGTTCTCAATATAATTTTAAAGTTTAAAAGCATACCAAATCTAATCAAAAACAAAGCAAGCATTTACCCAATCCTTGTTCTTGGATGTGTTGCTTTTTTGGTTTTAAATTACTTTCTAAGTAGGTATACGCTTTACTTCTTTATCTTTATTTACATTGCTTTCTTTCTCCTTGTATTTAACCTTCTTAAAAAGAAACAAAATCTTGCCTATTTAATCGCTTTGGCGCTAGCTGTTTTAGGTATTATGAATTGGAACACAGACGAAGATTACACCGATATTGACTTCTCATACAGCCAGCACATACAGTCAGTTCAATTGGCAATCAACGAACTAAACACGGATTCATTTACCAATAAAACAATAGGTATGGATTTTCCCGTTTCTGCTGTGTATTGGAATTCCAATAATGGTTTTAAATTAAAAGGAAACCATAAAATGTGCCCGCTCTACGACTCCGCATGCTCCAAAGATTTTATTCTTTTAAGTCACCCGGGCAACATGGCCGACACTGCTAAATTTAATGCGTCTTACACCTTTTACAAAGAGCTTCGCAAAGGATATGCTTATTGTAGGATATACAAAAAGAAATAGTTAACGCTCAATTACGAGTCGATTAAATTTAACTGGTCTTTCGTTTACGGCCTTTGTCAAAAACCAAACGGCCAAAGTTCTTGCCTTTGCGCAATTCTTTTTGCTCGTCCTCCGGCAACAAAGCTATATGTGTGCACTCATCACTGCAACAATTATGAGTCTGTTCTTTGCACTTCTCACATTGAATAAACAACAAGTTGCAAGCCACGTTGGCACAATTGGTATGGGTATCAGACAGCTCACCACATTGATGGCATTTCGAAATGATTTCATTTGAAATGCTCTCGCCCAAACGCTCATCAAATACAAAGTTCTTTCCGTGAAACTTGTTTTTTAATCCTTTATCTTTAACCTGATTGGCATAATGAATAATGCCTCCTTCTAACTGATAAACCTCCTTAAATCCTCTATACAACATATAAGCGCTCGCTTTTTCACAACGAATACCTCCAGTGCAATACATTACAACCGGCTTGTCTTTTTGGTCCTTAAGCATTTCTGCTACTTGAGGCAATTGTTCTCTGAAATTAACCACATCGGGAAGTATTGCATTTTCAAAATGACCCACTTCACTCTCATAATGGTTGCGCATATCAACAATAATTACATCGTCTCTATCGGTAACCTCATTAAACTCCTCAGCTTTTAAATGCTTGCCAATTTTGGTCACATCAAAATTTGGATCATCTATTCCATCAGCCACAATTTTATGGCGAACCTTTATTGCCAATTTAAAAAATGATTTGCCATCATCGTCAACCGCAATGTTCAAACGGTTACCCGCTAAGAAATCTATACTTTCTAAATGGGCTTTAAATGCTTCTAAATTTTCAGTAGGCACAGACAATTGGGCGTTAATGCCTTCATCTGCAACATAAATTCTACCAAGAACACCAAGCTCATTCCATCTCAAATACAATGCATCTCTAAAGGCCTTTGGATCTTTGATATGATGATACTTGTAAAAGGATATAGTGGTTCTTAACAGACCGCTTTCTTTGATCTTTTGCTTTAATACTTCTGCGTTTATCTTATTGTGTAATACCACTTTGCAAAACTAATATCCAGTAGGCACTTGTTAAATATGACTTACGTCAGTCTTAATAGATAATAAACTATTTTTTCTTGCTTAAATCGACCATCTCAACGCCTGCATGCTCAGCTGCATTGAATACAAAAACCTTGTCATCCATTGCGGCATTTGGCGTTTGCGAAGTAACGGTATATGTTTGCTTGTTGCCTCCTTTAAAAGATACTTTTAGATTTTGAACCGTTTTGGCGGCCTTATCAACTTCCAAATTCATTAAGAAATAGGGCTTGTTTTTGTCTGTTGGTGTTAACTTGATCTTTTCATACTCTGAAGTTCCTTTTTTAAACGAACCTTCACTGGCATACAAAAATCCTTTTTCCCAAACAGTAAAGATTTTGGATGGATTTAAACCAGAACTAGAATTAGGATTGTAATTGTCTTTGATGCATTCATTGGTCTCTTTTGTGTAAGTCCAAATGGTCTTGCCATCGCAGAATATTTCTTGTCCACCGAAAATCAATTTGAAACTATTGCCTTTTGAATACAAAGTTCCTTTTTCTGTTTTGCTCTTTGCTTTTGTATCAGCAGGCTCATTCAACATTGTGAATTCGGCTTTCAAAGTCTTGTATCCTTTGTACTTTTTAGAAACTTCTTTTAATAATTTATTGACTGCCTTGTCCTTCTCAACATTTGCTGGAACGAAGGCTAAACTGGCCAGAGCAATTAAAAAGACAGATATTATACCTGATTTATTCATTAGATACTGTAAGTTAAATTTAAAAGGTGCAAAAATAATCAATTATTTGTTATAAAGATTATCCAAAAAGCGTTCCAAAGAACTTTCATCTGGAATCAGGACTTTACGGGCCTTTGCGCCTTCAAATGGACCAACAATTCCTGCCTGTTCCATTTGATCGACCAATCTTCCCGCTCTATTATAACCCAATTTCAATTTTCTTTGGATTAAAGAGGTGCTGCCTTGTTGGGTCATTACCACCAATCTTGCAGCATCTTCAAACAGCGCATCGCGTTCGTTAGGATCAAAGTCGTCTCGCGATCCATCGTCGTCTGCACCTTTGAACTCCGGCAATATCATAGCACTTGAATAACCGCGTTGGTTGCCTATAAATTCTGTAATTCTCTCAACTTCTGGGGTGTCAACAAATGGGCATTGCAAACGAATTAAGTCATTGCCCGTGCTGTACAACATATCTCCTTTACCTATTAGCTGATCCGCTCCATTGCTGTCTAAGATGGTACGTGAGTCGATTTTTGATGTTACCCTAAAGGCCAAACGTGCAGGGAAATTGGCTTTAATGGTACCAGTGATAATATTTACCGATGGTCTTTGAGTGGCCAATATAACGTGTATACCAACCGCTCGGGCCAATTGGGCCAAACGGGCAATTGGTGTTTCCACTTCTCTTCCTGCTGTCATCATCAAGTCGGCAACCTCGTCTATCACCACAACAATGTAAGGCAAGAATCTATGGCCTTCTGTTGGCAATAATTTACGTTCCTTAAACTTGGTGTTGTACTCAATAATATTGCGTTTTCCAGCACCTTTTAACAATTCATAACGCTCATCCATTTCCATACACAATGAATTCAATGTGTTGGTCACCAATTTGGTGTCGGTTATAATTGCATCACCATCGCCAGGCAATTTGGCCAAATAATGACGCTCTATCTTGTTGTATAAAGTTAGTTCAACTTTCTTAGGGTCGACCAATACAAACTTCAATTCAGATGGGTGTTTCTTGTACAATAAGGAAACAATCAAGGTATTCAAACCAACCGATTTACCTTGCCCTGTCGCACCTGCGCACAATAAATGCGGCATCTTACTCAAATCGGCAATGTACAATTCGTTTGAAATGGTCTTGCCCAAAATAACTGGCAATTCAAAGTTACATTCTTGGAACTTCTTACTGGCAACCATTTGTCGCATTGGCACCATTTCTGGTTTCTTGTTTGGAACCTCTATACCTATGGTTCCTCTTCCAGGAATAGGTGCAATAATACGAATACCCAAGGCGGCCAAACTTAAAGCAATATCATCTTCTAAATTCTTGATACGCGAAATCTTAACACCCGGCGCTGGAACAATTTCATAAAGTGTTACTGTTGGCCCGATATTGGCTTTAATTTCTGAAATTCCGATATTGTAGTTCTTCAGCGTTTCAACAATTAAATTCTTACTGGTTTCGAGTTCCGTGCGGTCAACTTCAATTTTGGTAAATTCATAATCTTGCAATAAATCCAAAGTCGGCATTTGATAGCCTGCCAAATCTAAAGTCGGATCGTACAAATCGTCTAAACCCGTTGAAGGTCTTGTTTCTATTACATTTGTCTCTACAATCTCTTCCACCTGAGGTGCTTCTATCTTTAATTCAAAATCTTTTGGCGCTTCGGCTTTCTTAGGTCTTACATTGTCAACTGTAAATGATATTGGCGCACTTGGTGCATCTACAGTAGATTCAATGATTTCTGCCTCTACCTCATCAGAATTATTTAAAGTGATTAAATCTATACCCTCTGCTTCATCTTCAATTTCTGTAGCTAAAATATCATCTAAATTAACATCCAAATCATCCGTTTGCTCAACATAATGAGTTTTAATGGCTTCGGCTTCTAACTCATGCTCACTGAAAGGAACTGCAATACCTTTTGAATCTTCAGATGGCATGTCTTGAACCAAATCTGACATCTTAAAGCGAAAATCAACATTGTAAACCGCTATCATAAAAACTGCGGCATACAACAATAAAAACAAGACCATGCCAATGCTGCCAAACAAACTCTTGAACCACAAGAATCCAAAATAACCAAAGCCTCCGCCCATAAACAAATTGTGGCTATGGAAAATAAATCCCATTAACAAGGATACCCACACCACGATAAAAAAGGTATAGCGCAGTATTTTTCCAATCGGATACATCTGCCAATTGAAAAGCAATTTAGTGCCAAAAGTAAAGACGCTGAATAGAATTATAAATGAAGCGACACCAAACCATTTGTGAATAAACAAATGACCAAACCATGCGCCCAAGTAACCCATCAAATTTGCTGAACCCTTGGGGTTATTGGTTTTATACCATTGCCAGTTGCTGCTTTGAAGCAAATCTTGATCCGTTTCAAAACTCCACAAATTGATAATATGTGAAGTAAAAGACAAGAACAAAAACAATGAAAATAAAATAAAAAATGCCCCAATTATCCTTAGGGTTCGTTCATCTTTAATCCAAGCCATGCGACCGCCTTTCAAAGGTTTTTTACTTTCCTTTTCTTCAGCTTGAAAATCGTCTGCTGAATTTCTAAAACTATTGCTCTTTTTTCCGGCCATGGGTTTGCTTCACGCAAATGTAAAACGCATTGTCCATATACTTTCTTATATGGGCTGAATAAAATCCACATCTATTTGAATGTGTGCAGATAAATGGAATACCTAAATAAAGATACAAAAAACAAACTAAAAATACTATAGCACAATTCTAAAATTAGCATTTTATTTTTACAATAAGATTTTACATAAAACACAAATAACATGAAAAAACCACTTAAAATTTACGCTGGCATTATTGCCCTTCTAGTTCTCCAATCGTGCGGTATGGTTACAAAAACACGCTATGGAAATGGCCTGAAATTAAATCTAGGAATTCGCAACGAGAAGGAAAACCCACAAGTCCCAAACAGATTTGCCAAATCCAACTTAAAACCACAAGTCAATTTAAATTTTTCCAGCCATGCAGACATTCCTTTTGAAAATTTAAAACCTGTTTCCTCTTTAAAAACATTTCCAAAAAACAAGAGCAAATCTTTTAAAACGAACACCGTTTTAATGCACTCAAAATCAAAAACATCTTATTTGAAAGAGATTACTCTTAAGAAAAATTATAAAATCTTAGAACCCAGCAAAACGAAAAAGAAAATTGAACCCCATGTAAAAATTGGAGGCATTTTGTTTTATGCTTCTATTCTTGGTTCCATAATAATGAGCCTTTTCCCTATCCCTTTATTGGCAAGTATTCTTGGACTTAGTCTATTGGCAGGTATTGTTCTAACGCTAGTTGGCAAAAGGTTTATGAAGAAAAATCCAGATCAATTTAGAGGAAATGGACTGTTATGGAGTGTGCTCATTACTTGCTCAGTATTTTTGTTGTTAACCTTTATTAACTTGGCTTTTTTTATCGTAGCCGTTGCATAAATTGCAAAGTATTAAAGCCCAATGTTGTGCTTGAACAGCATTGGGTTTTTTGCATAACTATTCTCCAATCATTTTTAAAAATTCTTCCTCATCCAAAATAGGAATATTCAATTGTTTTGCTTTTTCCAATTTGGCAGGTCCCATATTTTCTCCAGCTACAACATAAGATGTTTTTGCACTGATACTGCCTGCATTTTTACCTCCGTGACTTTCAACCAATTCTTTTATTTCATCGCGGCTAAAGCGCGTAAATACGCCTGAAATAACAATGTTTTTCCCGGAAAATATATCCGATAATTTCTCTTTCTCTACTTCCATATTCTCCAATTGCAAACCGGCTTCTTTAAGGCGTTGCATCAAAGTTCTATTCTTTTCTTCTGCAAAGAATTCAATAATTGATAAAGCAATTCTCTCGCCTATTTCATCCACCAACATCAGCTCTTCGTAGGTTGCAGTCATCAGTGCTTCAATGGTCTTGAATTTTGCGGCCAATTTCTTAGCCACTGTTTCTCCGACATAGCGAATACCTAAGCCAAACAAGACCCTTTGATAAGGAATCTTTTTAGAGGCTTCTATACCCTCAATTAAATTTCTCGCTGATTTGTCTGCCATGCGGTCCAACTTCAAAATGTCTTCGTATTTCAAATCATACAAATCGCCAATATTTTTCAATAAACCATTCTCGTATAAAAGCCCAACCGTTTCATCACCCAAACCATTAATGTCCAAGGCTTTTCTGTGAATAAAATGCTGAATTTTACCTATCACTTGAGGCGGACACAATGCTTCATTGGGGCAATAATGCTGTGCTTCTCCTTCTTTTCTAACAATTGGGGTGTGGCATTCAGGACATTCTGTGATATAGGGATGAACAATGGAGTTCTCCGCCCTTTTACTCAATTCAACACCTGTTATTTTTGGAATAATTTCTCCTCCTTTTTCTACATATACATAATCGCCTACCCTTACATCCAAACGCTCAATTTCATTGGCATTGTGCAAAGAGGCGCGCTTTACTGTGGTACCCAATAAAAATACTGGTTCCAAATTCGCAACCGGCGTTATGGCACCTGTTCTACCAACTTGGTAATCGATACTCAACAACTTAGTGCAAGCTGCTTCGGTTTTAAACTTGTAAGCAATTGCCCAACGCGGCGATTTGGCTGTAAAACCCAACTCTTCTCTTTGATGGTAATCGTTTATTTTTATCACCACACCATCGATGTCATAACTTAATTTTTTTCTCTCTTCTTCCCAAAACTGAATGAACTTAAATACCTCATCAATATCTCTACATAGTTTGGCATGTTCACTGCTGCGCAATCCCCATGCTTGCATTTTTAGCAAACTATCGTAATGGTTTTTGATGGTCTCATTTTTCTCAACCAATTGGTATAAATAAATGTCCAAAGGACGCCTTGCCACCTCGGCACTGTCTTGTAATTTAAGGGTGCCTGAGGCCACATTTCTCGGGTTTGCATACAAGGCTTCTCCAGCTTCTTCCCGCTCCATATTCATGCGGTCGAAAGCTGGTCTATGCATAAATACCTCTCCACGCACTTCCATCTTTTCAGGAAAACTGCCACCCAATTGCGTGCGCAAGGCTTTTATGGTTCTAACATTGTCGGTAACCACATCGCCTTTTGTCCCATCCCCTCTTGTAACTGCGCGCAACATTTTTCCGTTCTCATAGTGTATGCTGATAGACAATCCATCAAATTTCAACTCACATACATACTGGTAATCGTTGTGCCCCAATTGTTTGATAATTCGCTTATCAAACTCTTGCAACTCTTCTTGGTTGTAGGTGTTACCAAGACTTAACATCGGATACTCGTGGGTAAAGGTTTCGAAGTTTTTATTCACCTCTCCACCAACCTTTCTGCTTGGCGAATCGGGGTCTTCAAATTGAGGATATCCCTTCTCTAACCCTTGTAATTCCTCCAATAATTTATCGAACTCAAAGTCACTGATACTTGGCTCTGCCAATACATAATATTTGTAATTATGCTCGCTCAGATTTTTTCTCAGTAAATCTATTTTTTCTTTAATTTCTTCTAGGCCCATAGTGTGGTTTCAAAAATAAGATTATTATTATATTTTTTTAACAAAACACTTAATTTCGAATGTCTATTTACACACATGAAAGCAAGCTGGAAAAGTATATTTTTAGAAGAGGAGAACAAACCCTATTTTCAAAAACTAAACGCTTTTTTGAAGGCTGAAATGGAAAATGGAAAAACAATTTTTCCTCCTGAAAATGTGCGTTACACTGCATTTGATTTCTGTGAGTTCGAAAACACCAAAGTGGTGCTTATTGGCCAAGACCCTTACCACGATTTTTCGCAAGCACATGGCTTGAGTTTTAGTGTTCAGAAAGGCATAAATATTCCACCTTCTTTGCGCAATATTTTTATAGAACTCAAAGACGATCTTAACTGCCAATATCCCTCCCATGGCAATTTAGAACAATGGGCAAAACAAGGTGTTTTATTGTTAAATGCTTGTTTGACTGTTGAAGCACACAAGGCAGGCAGCCACCGAAATAAAGGTTGGGAAATTTTTACCGATGAAATGATTAAAACTTTAAGTGCCAATAAAACCCATTTGGTCTTTTTGCTTTGGGGAAATTATGCCAGAAGTAAAAAACATTTAATTGGAAACCAACACCTTGTTCTTGAAGCTGCGCATCCTTCTCCGCTCTCAGCCTATAAGGGTTTTTTCAAATGCAAACATTTCTCAAAAACCAACGACTATTTGCTAAACAATGGCTTAAGTGCTATTGACTGGCAGATTCACTGATATCTTTAGTGTCTGATATAGTGCAATTTTATTGTCCTTTGTGCAGAATATCTGTGCTTTATCTTGAAGTTTTGTGAAGTAAAAAAGTTAATTTTGCCCAACCCAAAGCAGATATTATGCAAGAACAAGCCGTTATTCATTTACAACAAGCTGATATTTTTCAAGAAAAGAATTTGGTGCTACACCAAGTCAATTTGGATATCCGCAAAGGTGAATTCGCCTACTTAATTGGAAAAACTGGTAGTGGAAAAAGTTCCTTGTTAAAAACCTTGCATGGCGAGCTTAAGCTGGAACTTGGAAGTGGTAGTGTTGCAGGTTTCGATTTAATTAAATTAAAGCGCAGACAAGTGGCCAAACTGAGACGACGCTTGGGTATTATCTTCCAAGACTTTCAATTGCTTACCGACCGCAATGCCAAAGACAATCTTTTATTTGTGTTGCGCGCTACAGGTTGGAAAAATAAAATGGAAATGTTCAAACGTGTGAGTGAAGTTTTACAAATTGTTGGCCTTGAAACCAAAGACTATAAAATGCCTCACCAATTAAGCGGCGGCGAACAACAGCGTTTAGTTATTGCGCGTGCTTTGTTGAACAAACCTGAAATCATCTTGGCCGATGAACCAACTGGAAATCTTGACCCAGATATTTCAAACGACATCACCAAACTTTTACAACAAATTGCAAAAGAAGAAGGAACTGCAGTACTCATGGCAACCCATGAACACCGCTTACTTGAAAAATTCCCAGCCCGCGTGATAAAAGTTGAAAACAACAAGGTGCACAACGACCCGGCTTACGAAGGCAATTTGGAAGTGCACGAATAAGAAATTATACGTCACAAAGGTGTATGTTACAAAGGTGTTTTCCACCTTTGAGTTTCTTTTGTGTTCCCTGTCTCAGGGGTGTTTTCCACCCTTGAGAATGCGCAATATTGTTGTATGTCACAAAGGTGTTTTCCACCTTTGTGTTTCTTTTGTGTAACCTTCTCGTTGCTATCTTAAATAGGTGTTTACGTTTACAAAGTATTTATCAAAGACATTTACGATGTAACCCATACGCTGGAAGGAACCCTTACGGTGTTGAAATGAGGGGTTAATAAGACTTAACAGCCAAAAACCATTTATCATATTTTCAAATTAAATGTAGATAGTTCAAAAAAAAGCGTATTCTTGTTTAGAAGGAAGAATAAAAACTCTTGTTTACTTCTATACTTCGAAGTCGCTAAAAAACTAGGCACTTTAATCTTAAAAACAAC
>JBIKPR010000126.1:0-3413 GCA_044357345.1 Bacteroidia bacterium | reverse complement strand
ATCTCATTTAAAAAGATTTAAAAACTTAAAAAAGTTCTCGTATTTTTTGGGCAACACATGCTAATTTAAATAAAAATCTTTATTTTTGATTCATCAAAAACCAAAATTAAACCATCATTATTTTATGCAAAGAAGAGATTTTATTTCTGAACTTTTTGTAGAAAAAGAACCAGTCAAAAAAGCAAATATTGAACAATTTCAAAATCAGGTTGAACCCAATAACTTAGATTTAGGTACTGGTTCAATAGCGAATTACTCGGGTGTTTGGGGCGAAACGCAAGTTAAGCATTTGTTGAGGCGAACATTATTTGGATTTGACAGGTCTGACATCACTTTTTTTAAATCAATGACCATGTCTGATGCGGTTGACTATCTATTAAACATTCCAAGCGCCCAGCCAAGTCCACCAATTAATGGCTACAACACCAAAACCACCATTGACCCCGACATTGCATCCGGCGCAACATGGGTTAATGGCCCTGATAATAATGATTTCACTTCACAAAGAAGAGCATCGATATACGCTTGGAACATGAAACAGGTTCTGAATCCTGAAAGGCACATTCGCGAAAAAATGACGGTGTTTATGCACAACCATTTTGCAACAGAGGTTGAACAGGTTTCATCGCCTATTATCGCCTTCCGCCATCATAAGTTGTTAAGGGAAAATTGCCTCGGTAATTTTAAGACGATGGTTAAAAGTGTAACCGTCGATATGGCTATGTTAATTTATCTTAATGGTTATGTCAACACCAAAACAGCTCCAGACGAAAACTATGCTAGGGAATTAATGGAGTTGTTTACACTTGGCAAACTCCCAGACAGTCAATACACAGAAGCCGATGTAAAAGCAGCTGCAAAAGTTTTAACCGGATGGCGTATTAATAATGCGGGTTTAAGCACTTTTTTCTCTGACGCGTTGCACGATCAAACCAACAAAACATTTTCAAGCTTTTTCAACAACACAGTTATATCCGGAAAGACAGGTGCAGCAGGGGCAACAGAAACAGACGATTTAATCAATATGATTTTCACTAAAAGTGATGTAGTGGCAAGGCATGTGGTTAGAAAACTCTACAGATATTTCATTTATTATGTCATTGATGCAGATATTGAAAACAATGTGATTATCCCTCTTGCAAATGACTTTAAAACAAACTGGGAACTAAAACCCCTTTTGACTGCATTGCTCAAGAGTGAACATTTTTATGACAGCAAAAACATTGGATGTTACATAAAAAACCCTTTGGATGTATTAGCTAGTGTCATCAAGCAATTTAATGTACAATTCCCAAATTTAACCCCTGAGGACACACAAGATGCGTATTATTCTATTTGGGCCGGCGCTGCTGTTTCAGGAATGTTTTTGGGCAATCCTCCTAGTGTTTCAGGATGGCCAGCCTATTACCAAACACCTCAATACCACCAACTTTGGCTTAATTCGGACACCCTACCCAAACGCATTCAGTACACCGTAGCACTTGTATACGGATTCACCTATAAAGGCAGCAAAAAACTTCAAGCAGATGTTATTGAGTTTGCCAAAAAAACCTCCGATCCTTCAAACCCCAACATACTCATCCAGGAAACAATCGACTTTCTATATGCGATGGACATTAGCACAACCCAAAAAACAGGATTAAAGCAAAGCACCTTGTTATTTGGACAAAACAATGACATCTATTGGACAAATGCATGGAACGATTATTTAAACAACCCAACAGACAACAATAAAAAGACTACGGTTACAAATGGACTGAACCTCATGTTAAAATATTTATTAGACTTAGCAGAAAATCAATTGGCATAATCAATATGAAAAGAAAAGATTTTTTAAAGAAAGCAATTCCTGCAGCCATGTTGCCGTTTTTTATCGACGGCATGAAATTTCAAGCATATGCTGCCACACCAATGCTCAAAGCGATTTCAGAAGCTGCAGCCAAAAACGGGAGGGTATTTGTAATGATACAATTGAATGGGGGAAATGATGGTCTAAACACCATAATCCCTACCGACCAATACACCAACCTATCCAATGCACGGAGCAATATTTTGATTCAAGAAAGTAAAGTATTAACCTTGAATGGAATTAATGGATTGGGCATGCACCCAGCAATGACAGGCTTGAGAACGATGTTCAACAACCAAAAGGTAAACATTGTGCAAGCAGTGGGTTATCCAAATCCAAATTTTTCGCATTTTAGAGCCACCGATATTTGGCATACAGCCAGTGAAAGTTCTCAATTTTTGAATTCAGGCTGGGCAGGCCGGTATTTAGAAGATTTATACCCAGGATTTCCTGATGGATACCCGAATTTGAATGACCCTGATCCATTGGCTATTTCAATTGGCTATAGCGTGTCTATGGCTTTGATGGGAAATACTGTAAACACGGGGATGGCCATATCAAATCCCAGCAGCTTTTACCAATTGGTAAGTGGCACAGTAGATGCTGCGCCAAATACACCTGCTGGGCACGAATTAACCTATGTGCGCCTGGTTTTACAACAAACCCAAGAATACAACACAACAGTAAAAGCAGCAGCTCAATCAAGCACCAACAAAGCAATCTATCCGAGCAACAATACCTTAGCAGATCAGTTGAAAATAGTAGCCAATTTAATTGCAGGAGGTTTAAAGACGCCTATATACACTGTAAGTTTGGGTGGATTTGACACACATTCGAATCAGGTATCTGCAACTGGAGGAAACGAAACGGGAAACCATGCTACATTGTGGAAAAATGTTTCAGATGCTATTGCGGCATTTCAAAATGATTGCGAACAATTGGGTATTGCCGACCGTGTCGCGGGTATGACCTACAGTGAATTTGGCAGAAGAATAAAAAGCAATGATAGCCGCGGAACTGACCATGGAGCGGCTGCGCCATTAATCGTCTTTGGCACACAAGTAAATCCTACAATTATTGGCAATAACCCAATCATCCCAAGTAGTGTCAATGTTGGAGACAATATTCCAATGCAATATGATTTCAGACAGGTATATGCCGCCGTAATGGTTGATTGGTTTCAAACCCCAAGCAATAAAACCGATTCAACTGTATTGCTCAAACATTTTGACCCTTTGCCAATTTTCAAGCAAGGTTTATGGGTTAAAAATTTCAGAACTGAACAAATCAGTTTACTTCAAAACTACCCCAACCCATTTAAAGATTTCACAAATATTGAATACAGTGTCCCTGCGGGAAAAGTAGAGCTCAACTTATTTGACAACAAAGGAAGATTGATCAAAACTTTGCTCAGCGAAACAGTTGATAAAGGAAAATACAGCTACCATTTAGATGGACATGATCTGCCTCCGGGAAATTATTACTATCAATTAATTAGCCCGAATGGGCAAATTGGTAGACATCTTATCAAATTATAATTTGTATTTTATCCAAGTGAATTAAG
>JBIKPR010000019.1:0-38084 GCA_044357345.1 Bacteroidia bacterium | reverse complement strand
GCAAGGTCAATTAAGTTATTCGAATGCACAAAATAAGAATGATAGCATGGCCATGCAATTTTTTGATTTTTATCTCAGAAATATCAATAACAATTGGAATTCAGTGTCACCTTATACCTTGTATCAAATGGGTGAAAATAAGTGGTTAAACGAATCTAATTGGCCTAAAAATGGTGTAAAGAGTTATCGTTTTTATTTGAAAAAAAATGGTTTAATGGAGCAGAATTTTCCAAATACAAGTTTAGATAGTATAAATTACAACTACAATCCAAATGATCCATCACCGACCATAGGTGGATGCACTTTAAGAAGTGACTTATTACAGGGGCCTTACAATCAATTAAATGACGTAGAGAGTCGAAGTGATGTAAAGGTGTTCAGTTCTGCAATTTTAACCAAGGATTTGGTTCTAAATGGACGTATTAAAGTCGTGTTGAAAGTCAGTTCTAGCCAATTAGACACTGATTTTGATGTTAGAGTTACAGATGTGTATCCTGATGGGAAATCAATGTTGCTAAACGACGCAGTGATGCGCATGCGTTTCAGGGATGGTTTTACTCAAGCTCAAATTGCTATGATGGTTCCTGGAAAGGTTTATGATTGTATCATCGAATTGCCAACTACCTGTATTACATTTTTAATTGGCCATAAAATAAGATTAATGATTTCATCTTCTAACTATCCAAAATACAATAGAAATATGAATAATGGACAGGTTATGTATCCGGGAAATAGTGTTGATTCATTATTAAATCCATTAGGTTCAATAAATACAATTTATTGCAACAGTTTAAATGCCTCTTATGTTGAATTACCATTACTTAACTTTAGCAGTGACATTTCTGAATTATCGGATAAGAATCAAAGCATCACTTTATTTCCAAATCCAGTTGGGAACACACTTAAAGTTACTCTATCAGAAAAACTGGGTAATTATAACAGACTATATTTATTTAATCAATTAGGCCAAGAGGTAATGCAAATATTGCCGACATCAAATGAATTTCAGATAGACTTGAGCACGCTTAAAAGCGGAATATATACCTTGGGTTATTATAACAATGGTAATTGGATGATTGAAAGCTTTGTAAAAGAAAATTGATTATTATTGCATTATCGTATTAAAAGATGAACAATTCTTTCAAAAAAATTGGACTATTTGCACTTTTTGTATTTAGTACATTATTCATTCAACAATGCCGCGATTGCCCAAGCAAACCAGTGCAACAGAGTAAGATTAAATCCTATATATTCAATCAAATATATAAAATGAATTCAAATGGTTCTTATGTTTATTATGTTCCTGATTCAATACCTATGAACACTGTCGATTCTGTGTTTTTTACTTTTAGACCTGAAACGGATTTGGTAAGTCATTTTAATTTTAAGGAAGGTTTAATGGCCTGTGATCCTGTTTTTCCTCAAACCCAAGCCTTAGGAGACAGCCTTAAAATTATTGCTTTAACTCAATTTGATGATCAGCATCCAATCAATTCGGATATTAGCGATTGTTTTCAAATATCTGAAGACTATTATAATGGCTCTGGACAGCAATCTAAGTTAAGCTATCCAATCAATCAGTTTAAACAATTTTCAGGTAGCACCAATTTTTTAACACTTAAGTTGTTCAAAAAGCCAAAGTTCCAAAATCAACAATTTAAATTGCTTGTATACAAACAAGACCAGGCCAGCGCTTACAATTTAGTAACGCCCAATTTGGTATTTTATTGATTTTATAGGTTTAAATATTCGTCATTGATTGCATCGTCATCTTCTTCTCCCCATTCTTTCATTTTGTCGGCTTGAGGTCCTTCATTTTTAAAAAGAAATGAAAGAAAAATGCCAACTATGGCTCCGAAAAGATGACTTTCCCAACTAACGCCTTCTTCTAATGGGAAAACGCCCCAAAGCAAACCACTCTGAAACACTAGTGTTAGAAATGCAAATACCAATAGTTTTTTGTTTTTTCGAATAAGTCCACTAGTGAAGACAAAAAGAACCAAGGCATAAACAAGACCGCTTGCGCCAATATGAAATGCAGAACGGGCGAATATCCAAATTAGTACACCAGTTAATAGATGGCAAATTAACGTTACTTTTAAGGCAATTTCCTTGTAAAAATAGAATAGGCCAAAAAGGCAAACAAATAGAGGTAAACTATTTGAGCTCAAATGTTCTAAATCTTTATGTACAAATACTGTTGTAAAGACCCCAGGTAAAAAATGAAAGTTTCTTGGATAAATTGCCATTACTTGTTTTATTTCAGGCCAAACTAGTCCTGAAACAAAAGAAACCATCATCAAAAATAGATAGAAGTACGGAACTAAAAATTTATTTCTTAACACCTGTGATGAACAATTAATTTGCAATATAAAATTATTTTCTGAATATTGAAGACTGAAACCCCACTTTCACAAAGTTTTGAAAAATCCAATTCACATTATTCGTCCCATTAATTTGTCATTAATCGCCGCAACTATGAATGTGGTTTTGTTTAAGTATAAGGACGAATTGGCTACAAATTATTGGTACCATGCAGCATTCTTGATTATACCAGCTGTTCTTACTGCAGCGGCGGGCTATGTAGTCAATGATATATATGACATAGAAACAGATAAAATAAATAAGCCAAATAGTTGTATAGTAGGACATAGCCTTAGTGTTAAATCTGCATGGATTTTATACAGTGTTATAATTCTTATTTCCATTGTTGTTTCTTATCAATTTAGTCAACAGTATGCCATTATTAATTTATCTATAATAACCTTATTGTTTTTATATGCAGCACAACTAAAAGGCATGCCATTAATTGGAAATATAGTAGTTGCTCTTTGCAGTGCAGCCGTTGTTGCGATTTGTGTTTTGCTCATTGCATTTGACACAAAACCAGCCATCATGAATTTTACAGGTTATATCGTTTTCTCTTTTTTTATTAGTTTAATCAGGGAGCTTGTTAAAGATATGCAAGATGTAGAAGGCGATTTGGCTGCCGGTTTGAAAACATACCCAATAGTTGCCGGTATCAAAGGAACCAAAATAATGATTTATATAATTACAGGAATAGAAATAATGCTATGTGGATTGTATAGCTTTTTAAGTTGGGGCTTAGATTTATATGCTGGTTCTGCTTTAATGGGAATAATAACTTTAGGACTTTTGTATTTTATTAACCATATATCTAAAACCAAATCAAAAGAAGAGTATGGGGCATCAAGTAAATTATTAAAATACATCATGTTTGCAGGCGTAATTAATTTGATTTTTGCCTAATGAATCCATTTTTTAGAAAGAAGATACTACTTGCATCGCAAAGTCCAAGAAGACATCAGTTAATTGCTGACAGTGGTTTTGATTTGGAAATAATTAAAATTGATGTTGAAGAGGATTTTCATCCTGAGCTTAAGGCAGCAGAAATACCTGAGTATTTGGCAAGGAAAAAAAGTGATGCTTATACAAAAGAGGTATCCAATGATTCGTTATTGGTAACTGCAGACACCATTGTATGGGTGAATGGCCATGTATTAAACAAACCGAGTTCACTTTTGGAAGCCAAGGATATGCTGAAGACTCTATCTTCCAATGTGCATAGAGTTTACACAGGTGTTTGTGTGAAATCAAACAGTGATACGATTGTTTTTTCTGAATCAACCAATGTTTATTTTAATTCTTTAAGCGATGAAATGATAAACTATTATTTAGAAAATTATTCCCCTTTGGATAAGGCAGGTGCTTATGGAATTCAGGAGTTTATAGGGTATGTAGGGATTCAAAAAATTGAAGGATGTTATTACAATGTGATGGGTTTTCCGATTTCTCGGTTTATCCATGAAATACAAGCAATGCAATAGATAAGATCATTTTACATTTTAAAACAATGAATAAAATTATACTCCTATTAATCGTTTTTTGTAACAGTTTCTATCTCAAGGCTGACTTGGTTTTGGGGATGCATGCCAAAGGAAACCACGTGGCTTTTGCATTTAAAAAAACATTAAGAGTTGTTTCTGTCATTAGAGATTCATTGTTGTTTGAGAAGGAAATTTGCAAGGACCCCCATATTGTCAACTTGATATATCAAAAAGCGAAGTCTTTGGCTATAAGAGATGGCAATGAAAATCCTTTCTTGCTAGATAATATAAAAGATTTTTCAACAGTTAACTTGACTTATTTTAACAATGATTTATGGATAGGTTTTCGTTACTATGCAAAAAAGCAAAAGGAATCAATTTGGAAGTATGGAGTAATAAGATTAGGCGCTGATTATACCTTTAAAAACTTTTATTTATTAAAATTGCCAGCCCCACATGCATTTAACTTTCCACCATACTTTCCACTCGAATTTAAGGATAAGCAAACGCTTTTAATGCCTGATGTAGATTCAGGTAAAATAGTGTTCCGAGAATTCAACATCAACGAAATCCAAAATGAAATTACTCTAGGTAATGTGTTTAAAAAGAATGTGCAAATACCGCCACAAATTCAGGTAAAGTACCCTGAAGGGAGTGTATTTGATCCTGCTTTTTATTCAATTCAAGGAGACAAATATGAACGGTATTTTATGTTTCCTAAACCAGTTTTATTGAAGGATAACAAAAAAGTAGTATTGGATATATTTGGTTTGAAAAATCAATTGAAAACCTATGCTGCCCCAAGATTTTCAGATGGTTCGTTTTTGTTATTTAATCGATACATTTCAACTGAAACAATTATATTATTGGCAAGCTTTAAAGATAAGGATTCAATAAAATTTTTAGTAAGTATCCCAGATAAAGAACGCGTTTGGTTAGAAAATTATAGTATAAACCAAGATCTTTTTACATTTGATTATCTTAAATCACCATCATATGACACTTATTTCATCATTCAGGAAAGGCGGATAATTGCCTTAAATTTGAATGACAAAGTCTCTAAAATAAAAATTCTCATTTATTAGGAGAGGATTAGGCGATAAAATTGATATTTTTGTTGTCTATAGTTTATGAGAAGATTTTACTTTTTATTTTTTTGTTTCCTTTTATCATTGACAGTGCAAGCTCAAACGCCCTGTCAATTGTCATTGGATTCAATATATATTGATCAAGCTGCAAGCAATTGCAACCATTTGTATTTTAAGTACAAGGTATCTGGTGGAACGGCTAGTTCATACAATTGGACCTATGGCGATGGGAATGATTGTGGTTGTATCAAACCTAAAAATTTTTACACTAAGAATGGTTATTACCAAGTGTGTGGAAGGATTCAAGATGCTAATGGATGCAAAGACTCATTATGCATTACGGTTAATGTCAATTGTACCAATCCATGCGATTTGAGTGAAATAGGTATTTATTCATTCGATACCGTAAGCTACAATTGCAACGAGTATGAATTTGTTTCTTTTGTGAGTCCTAATGCCAAACGTATTGTTTGGGAATTTGGCGATGGAGATTCTTCCAACAGCAAGTATGCCTTGCACACGTTCAATAAAAATGGAAATTTTAAGGTTAGATTAATTGTACAAGATTCAATTTCATGTGGAGATACTGCCAATTTAGAAATAACAATCAATTGTGATCAGAAAGCACCATGTGATTTTAAAATCAATAAAATGGATAGCATTACTAAAGGTAATTGCAAAACCAAAGGCTTTGATTTGAATTGCAATAAAACTCCATTAGAAGTGAAATGGAATTATGGGGATGGTAATACCGAAACTGCAGGAAAGCAGGTTCAACATTCCTTTAAGGATACTGGAATCTACATTGTTTGCGCTATTGCAACAGATAGTGTTGGCTGCTTAGATACCATTTGTTTATCTATTAAAATTACATGTCCTAAGTCGAATAGCTTGGATTTTTCAAGCATTGATCAGGCAAATATTTATCCATCTCCATTTTCAAGTTATCTAAATGTAAAACTTGAATCAGATGCTTCTATTGCGGTATATGATCAAAAGCAAGCCCTAGTTTATGAATCAGATTTCAAAAATGGAATTGCTGCTTTAGATTTAAGTAAATTAAGTAGCGGACTTTATTTTATTTCAATAAGGACTTCAGAAACGCTTCAGTTTTATAAAATTTTTAAAGAATAATTAAATACTATAGGGAACCCTGGCGGTTAATGATCTACCAAGGGTTATTTCGTCGGTATACTCCAATTCACTGCCTACTGAAATTCCTTTGCTTATGGTACTTATTTTAAGATTGAATTTCTGAAGTTTTCTCGCCAAGTAGAATGAGGTGGTGTCACCTTCAATATTTGCATTTAATGCAATGATAATTTCTTCAGCTGGATTTTCATTTAAACGGTCCACTAAGGCTTCGATATTTAATTCATCTGGACCCACACCATCGATGGGCGATATCAAACCCCCAAGCACATGGTATAATCCATTGAATTGAGCTGTGTTTTCGATGGCCATAACATCCATCATGTCTTCAACCACACAGACAATGCTTTTGTTGCGGTTTACGCTGTTACAGATGCTGCAAATAGGCGTATCGCTAATATTACAGCACACAGTACATTGCATTAACTCCGTTTTTAATTTAAATAAAACATTAGAGAGATTTTCAGCTTCCTCATTGGGGCGTTTCAATAAGTACATAACCATCCTTAATGCACTTCGTTTTCCAACTCCTGGAAATCCAGAAAGTGCTTCAACTGCGTTCTCTATTGTTTTTGAAGAAAAATTCAAGTCTGGCAAAATTACAATATTAATCCAATGAGAAGCATTGGTTTTTTTGCAATTTTTGCAATTGGAAGTTTATAATTATTAATTCCTTAGAAAACTAGTATATAAAGTCAAATCTACCTGTAATGTTTTTTAAATAGTTAGTAAAATTAAAATAATATTTAAATTGTGGATCACAGAATACTAAATTGTAGCTGCTGTTCCATGAGTTATACTTCACATGTAGCATGTAATTTCCTGTTCCTGTTGATGATGCATCTAATTTTGTACTACCCATGCTGTTTCCATTTAATTGTAAATAGGCATTGTAGTTTTTTACTGAAGAAGGTGATCCACAAATATAAAAATCATTGCTTTTTTCAGGAATAAAAGGCGCTAAAGAGATTGTCATTACATCATATTGGCTGCTGGTATAAGTAAGCGTTAACTTATCATTTACCAAGGAGATTACAGGATTGCTAGAGCCGAAATTAATGTTGAAATTTAGCAAGCCAGTGCAAACTGTTTGGTTAACACCTGGGTTGCAATTGGGGTTGGTAAATGCTGGGCCAAGAGGCGTAATTACGGTATTGTTTGACTTAACAGTTGCAGGTCTTGAATCTTGGATATTGTCGCAAGATTGATAAATCAGTGAAATGCTAAACAGGAAAATAAATAGTCTCATAATTATATAATTTTAAAATGCAGCACCTACACCAATAGAAACATTGAGTGTTCGTGCTTTTGATAGATAAAAGTTTAGATTGGTTTCGTTAAAATCTTCAATGTTCAAGAAACGTGTATTGGATGTTGTCCAAAAATTAAACGGAACATTAAATGCGATACTTCTTTGGATGAAAATATTTTTACTTATAAATCTTTTACTACCAAATTCTATGTTTAAAGATGATGTATATTGGGTTTGATATAAACTAACACCATTTGGATTGCTTCCAATCTCATACCTCATTTTATCTTTAATGATTTTTTGTAAATTTAGGGTATAACCTATTTTAGTATAGAATCCAAGAGGAGCAAGGGAACCACTGGCAAGGTTATAATATGATTTTGCGATAGAAAAATAAGTATTTCGGTATTCTACAGATCCTTCGATGGGTGAACTATAGGCGGTATTGGTAAATGCAAGTCTGTTGTTTTTGTTTTCTAGAAATGGGTAATATGAACTTGAGTAAATTGTGTTTTTACTGTTTCCAAATCCTAAGGTGATAGATCCTCTTCTACTTAATACGCGTTCATATGAAATACCAAGACTGGGCCTTAATAATTGCAAAAGAAAGTCTTCAGATGTAGCAAGATTTGACTGTATTTTTAATGCGACGGCATTTTTGGCGCCAAGATAGCCAGGAATACTTTTACCTCCGAAAGCATGCGTATTTATTCCCAATAGCAAACATATAAATAATAGAAAATTGCGCGTCATTTTATTTAGTTTTTAATTGGTGAAAAAGAGAATAAATCTGACTATTCACATAGTCATTTCTTTTGTATTTCATGTTTAATTGTTTGCTCGTAACATATACAATTTTGCCAGATTCAATATCAAATACAATAGACGAAAGATATAGTCTATGTTTTTTATGTAATTGAGCATATAAATATAGAGGAAATACAGGAAAGGCAATCGCACTATAAACAAATGCTATTGCATTAAATTCTTGATTTTCGATGGTATATGTTATTCCAGATAGACAAATTTTGGAACATCCTTTGTCTTTTGCAATACCTGTGGCTTCTCGAGAATTAAAGAGTTCTATATCTGAAGAAGAATTATTGATTCTTTCGGTAAGCCATTCCATTATGATGGCGTATTGGTTCATCGTCTCAGTGCTAAGATGTGCCTTGTCTAAGAGGTTTAATGCTTGAGCATTTATCCCATTTAAATGCGCCATTTCAATAAACTTATTGGAAAGCATTAACTCTTGTTGTTCGTTGAAAATCAGGTTTTGTTTGGTCTCTCTTCCATAAACTGTTTTACTAAATGACGGATTAACAATAATTAAAGAGTCTATTCCTCCAACTGTTCCATATTTTTTTTGTTTTCTTTTATCCTTGCCATTTAAAAATAAATCAAATTCATTCTCTTCCTTTTTGGAATCGTCATTATCTCTATACTTATTATACGAAGCCTTAAACTGTGCTTTAAATTCTTTGTTTTTAAAAAGTTCTACAAAGGCAAATTGGTAGTATTGTTTGAAATTGCTTTTGGTAAGGTTATCGTCTTCATCCGTGTTTTCTTGTTCTTGCTTTTTCTTTTTGAGCTTCAGTTTATCAACTTTACTTAAGCCTGTTGTGCTTGTAATACTTGATGTATCAATCTTTGCAATGGTATCGATTTGTTCTTTAAATTTACTTAAACTAAAGGTGCTGTTTTTAAATAAGTCATCACAGGCCATCTCAAATAGTTTTTTTGAGAATGAGTCCTTTTTATTGTTTTGATATGCTTTCCAAGTTTCTCTTATGCTAAGAATGGTGAGTTCATCTGAGTTTAATTTATCGAAAAAATATGAAACGTTATAATATGCCCCTTCGTCGGTTTGTTTAAATTCTTCGTTTTTGCTGTCTTCATTAGAGTTTGCTACTTTTTGAGCTTTTTTGGCTTTTGCGTAAATACTATATGCTGTAATTAAAGTTGAGAAAGCAGAATCATGGTATATATTTCTATATAAATAAGACAGATAATATGCTTTTTTATATTGTGCATGGTTGAATAAAATATAAAATAGTTCAATCCTTGCTTGTTGTTGTATGGATTTAAAATAGTCTTCTCCTAACAAAAAGAGTGTACCTTTTTTGTCTTCATCTTCGAGTATTGCTTCTACCTTGGTTTTTCTTTTTCGAATATTAGGATGCGTAGATTCATCATCATCTTCTGCTTCATCTGCACTTATTTCTTTTCCTTTTTTAGGGGCGTAATTTATTGGAAATTTATATGAACTGTCTTGGAATTCTTTTATGCTCCATTCAATCTCATCGTAAGGTAAATAAGAAAACAACAGCATGTCAAAACTGCTCAATGCGGCTTGTTTATTGTATGGTGTTTTTAAGAACATTTTGACACCTTCAACATCTGCTTCAAATTCATTGTCTTTGGAGTAACTGTAAATTTCTTGAATGCGTTCATCAAAATCCAGCACTTTAAATTTACCCTTACCTTCTAATACATCATTTTTTCTTTTATAGCTCTCTAAACTGTGTTTTTGTGTGTAGTGTGCAATTTCATGGCAAAGAATATAGGCTAATTGGGCTTCGTTTTCAAGTTGACTAACCAAGCCAACGGTTATGAAAATTATACCTTGATTGGTTGAAAATGCATTCACACTGTAAGACTTTAGTATATAAAATCTAAGGTCTTTTCTTAATTTTGGGTTTTTTTCAAGTACTTTATCTGCAACTTTATTGACATAAACACTCAGTGGGTCTCCGTAAAGAACTTTACCACTGAATAGGATTTCATCTATTCCAAAATTTGAATTGATGGCAAATTCGTTTTCTAGTCTTTTTTCGCTTCGTGAAATATTTTTCTTCGATATTTTAGTTTTATCAGTTTCTACTTTTTCTCCGCTTAGTTTTAGAAAGTCTTCAGGTATTTCACCAGCGCACCTTAATGCTTGATATTGAATAACGTTTTGACTACTAGCAGAGTGAAAGAGGAAAAGGTAAAAACAAAAAATTAATATTCTCTTTTTTTGAATCATGTTGGTTAAGAAAGTATGTAACAATATTACTTTAATTTTATTCGACTGGCAAATTGATTTATGGTTTATCGAAAAAATATTCTATGCCTTTGGTGTCAATAACTCCAACATTTCCATTGTAAACAATGTATGCGAAACCGTTGTTAAACCTATAGGCCATAGAGTATTTTGGTTTGATAATGGTTTGGCAATTTTTATTGACATAACCCCAATTGCCTTCTTTGTCTCTAAAAGGTAAAAGTCCATTTCCAAATTCGCCTACTTGTGTTGGCTTTTGTTGAAACTGACCTTGAACATAATAATTGCTATCAACTATCCTAATATCTGACATGTAATAGCCAATGGCACCTATAAATAGTGAATCTTTTAAATGTCTTGCGCTGGCATAGAGTGGTGATGTTCTTTTGCGTTTATCCATAAAATAATAATCCCAACCTATCTCATTTTTGGTTTTAATGATGGCTTTCCCATCAATAAATTCTTTCTCTAAAGTGATGTATTCAGAGTAATTAAGAGAGTCGATTGTAAAATGGCTCAAAATGATTTTTCCAGATGTGTCAATAAATTCTAGAAAAGTAGTTTTGATTTTTTCTCCAGAAGTATTTCTTTGCTTTGTTATATATACTGGTGCTAGTCCCTCACTAAAGATACCAGCAGGCTGAATAGAATCTGGCAATTGTAATGTTATCCCTTTTTGATTTATGTAAAAATATTTTCCTTTTGAAATTGCCAAGAGCATTCCAGATTTGAAGTATAAACTAGAGGTATCAAAGTCAGGTTTTCTAATCCAATTTCCAGAGTAATCTATAATGCCCAGTTTTTTATTAATTGCGACTACTGCCAATCCTTCGGAAAAATTTTCTGCAGCATCAAATGTTTGGTTGATTGCTACTTCACCAGAATCATTGATATAATAGCAGTTACCAGAAGCAAATAGGACGGGGCAAAGGTTGTTTGAAAAAGTTCCGTAGTGTTTAATTGCAGGTGTTATGATATTCCCTAGTCTATTGATACCATAGAACAGAGAATCTTTTTTAACAAATGCAATGTTGTTTGTATAGAAATCTGCAAAATCAAATTGAGCTCTAATTTTTATAACTCTATTTGTGTCACAGTACCCCCATTGTTTATTTATTCTAAATGGTATTAATTGGCCTGTAGAGGTCAATGAAATATTAAGTAAAATGATACAGAGTAATAAACGCATGATTGTGTTAATGACAGATTTTATGTGAATTAGTTGCCTATTTTAAATCTGAACAAATTTCGACAAGAACGCCATTGGTGCTTTTGGGATGAGCAAAGGCAATTTCTTTATTGTCTGCCCCAAGTTTAGCTTTATCATGAATCATATCAAAACCTTCCATTTTTAGTCTAGCAATTTCACTATTGGTGTCATCAGACGCAAATGCGATATGGTGGATGCCTTCCCCTTTTTTCTCAATAAATTTAGAAATAGGGCTTTCTGGGTTAGTGGCCTGTAACAATTCAATTTTGGTTTCTCCAACCATGAAAAAGCTAGTAATAACACCTTCGCTTTCGACTGATTCTGATTTATATGGTTCGCAATTCAATAGTTTACTAAATAATTTATTGGATAGCTCTAAGTTTTTAACAGCTATACCAATATGTTCTATTTTATTCATTCAACAAAATTCAATGAAAACACTCTTAAAACCAAATTATCACTCAAGTGTTCTAATACTAGCGATTCTATCCCATTTGTTTTTGCCAAGATATAGAGAATGTCAATATTGATTTTACAATTTTTAATTGAGAATTATGAACTTTGGCTTACATTTGCATATTAGAATTAGTCTAAATAAGAATTATGTTAAACTTGCCAATATACCTCGATAACAATGCTACCACTCCCATGGACCCTCGGGTTTTAGAAGCAATGTTGCCGTTTTTTATAGAAAATTTTGGAAATGCTGCGAGCAGAAATCATGCATTTGGATGGAAAGCAGAAGAAGCGGTAGATTATGCTAGAGAGCAAATTGCAGCTTTAATCAATGCTGATGCAAAAGAAATTATCATTACCAGTGGAGCCACAGAGTCCAACAATTTGGCAATCAAAGGTGTTTTTGAGATGTATGCTGAGAAAGGAAATCATTTTATTACTGTCGAAACAGAACATAAAGCGGTTTTAGATACTTGTAAACACCTTGAAAAATTAGGTGCAGAAGTAACTTATTTGCAAGCTGCAGAAGATGGTTTAATAACCGTTGAACAAGTTGCAGCAGCAATTAAGCCGAATACGGTTTTGGTTACTGTGATGTATGCCAACAATGAAATAGGCGTGATTCAACCGATAAAGGAAATTACCGCTCTGTGTAAGAGTAAGGGTATACTTTTTCATACCGATGCAACTCAAGCAGTTGGAAAAATTAAGGTCGATGTAATTGCTGACGGCATAGATTTAATGAGCTTTACTGGTCATAAAATGTACGGGCCAAAAGGCGTAGGTGTTTTATACGTTAGAAGAAAGAATCCAAGGGTTAAAGTTACGGCTCAAATGGATGGTGGAGGACATGAAAGAGGAATGCGCAGCGGAACTCTGAACGTTCCGAGCATTGTTGGTATGGGAAAAGCTTGTGAACTTTGCCGTTTAGAAATGGATGCAGACACGAGCAGATTAAGTAAAATGAGAAATCGTTTAGAAAAAGAATTGCTTACGATTGAAGAGTCTTATATCAATGGTAACATCGAGCACAGATTGCCTCATGTGAGCAACATGTCGTTCAAATATGTAGAAGGTGAAGGTTTGATTATGGGCGTAAAAAACATAGCTGTTTCATCAGGTTCAGCTTGTACAAGCGCAAGTTTAGAACCTAGTTATGTTTTGAAAGCATTAGGCTTAGACGACGAGTTGGCGCACTCTTCATTGAGATTTGGATTGAGCAAATTTACAACGGATGAAGAAATAGATTATGCAATCAACCACGTTAAAGAAGCGGTTGAGAAATTAAGAGAAATGAGTCCATTATGGGAAATGTTTAAAGAGGGAATAGATTTAAAGACTATCCAATGGGCGGAACACTAAAAAATTAATAAATTAAATTAAATACAAAATTATGGCATATTCAGAAAAAGTCATTGATCATTATAGCAATCCAAGAAACATTGGAACATTAGATAAATCGAGCAAACAAGTTGGAACAGGTCTTGTTGGTGCCCCTGAGTGTGGAGATGTTATGCGTCTTCAGATTGAGGTAGATGAGGTAACAGGCATTATTAAGGATGCTAAATTCAAGACATTTGGTTGTGGAAGTGCAATCGCCTCTTCGAGCTTAGCAACTGAGTGGCTTAAAGGCAAGTCAGTTGATGATGCATTAAAAATTGATAACATGGATATTGTTGAGGAATTAGCACTGCCACCAGTAAAAATACACTGTAGTGTATTGGCTGAAGATGCAATTAAATCAGCCATTAACGACTATAGGACTAAAAATGGACTAAGTCCAATTGAAGACAATAAGAAACATTATTAATATTATTTGACATGTCAGCAGGAATTACTATTTCAGAAGAAGCAACTAAAAAAGTACACCAATTGATGTCTGAGGAGAAAATGGGTCCAGACTATTTTGTTCGAGTTTCAGTTAAAGGTGGTGGATGCAGTGGCTTAAGTTATGATTTAGACTTTGATAATGAGGGTAAAGAGTCCGATCAAGAGTTTATTATTGGAGATGTTAAAATAGTTTGTGATTTAAAAAGTTACCTTTATTTGGCTGGAACAGAACTAGATTTTACAGATGGTTTGAATGGAAAAGGGTTTAATTTCATTAATCCTAATGCAAAAAGAACGTGTGGATGCGGTGAAAGTTTTGCAGTATAAAAAGGATTAACATGTCTACTATATTCAAGAAGCTAAGTATTTTACTTGGCTTTTTTATTTTAAACTATACCCTAAGTGCCCAATATGTATATAGATATAGGCCATTTTTAGACCCAACTATAGCAGTCGGAAATGGACTTGTTTTTACGGCTAGCATCATCGCTCAGAAACAGGTTAAGCCTTTAGAAGATAAAGTTATTTTAGGGCTTAATATGAATGATGTCAATCGATTTGATAGAGTTGCTTGTGCACAATGGAGTCCAAATGCAGCAAAGGTAAGTGATGGATTGGCCCTAAGTGCAGGATTAATGTATTCTTATTTTTTGTTTCATCCTGAGACCCGCAAAGAAAGTATCAATATTGGAGGTGTAGCATTTCAAAGTTTATTGCTGTCACAATCTCTCTCGAATGCTTTTAAACTCACTTGTAGGAATAGGCCATATTTATACAATCAATCGGTTAGAATTGAAGAAAAAAGGAAGGCCGATGCACGAATGTCATTTTTTTCAGCACATACGTCTACTGTTTCATCTTTATGCTTTAGCTTTGCATTTGCGCATAATGTTTATCATCCAAAGAGCAATCAAACCGGTATTTGGATTGGAGCTATAACAATTCCAGCAATAGAGGGATTTCTAAGAGTAAAAGCTGGAAAACATTATCCTAGCGATGTTATTACTGGTTATTTGATTGGGTTGGGATCCTCTTTTATTATGCATTACCTGCATAATAAAAGGGCATAAAAAAAGCCCCATTGAAGGGGCTTTAAATAATATTAAATATTTTATTTTGCGCTGGCTTTTACTGTCCAAATAGCTTTTACATTTAAGCTTTTTGCTGGTAAAACTGCTGAATTGGTTCCTTTAATTCTATATGTAAATGTAGTCGCTTTAAGATAGTTTGCTAAATTCTCTGAATTGTTAATGTCCAAATTAAGAGTGTTTTGATTGTCTAAAACTAGATTTTTTGACGCAATAAGTACTTCAGGGTTGCCATCTGCTGCTAGGTAAAATTCCATGTTTTCGATGTCATTAAAATTAGATGTTGAATCGTTTGTAAACGAAATCGCTACAGACTTTAACTTTAATTCATCAAGCAAATCTAATGAGGTATTGTTTTTTTCTAATTCAGCTTTTAAAGAAGAAGTTAAAACAGATTCGCCAAAAGTTTGAGGCCCAACATTGTTAAGCGCAACAGTTTCAATTGTTGTTTCCGTTGGATAGTCAAAATTTACAGTAGTAATTTGACTTACACATCCTCCCATACTTAAGAATGAGCTGATAAAGATAACTGAGAATAATTTGATTGTGTTTTTCATTATATTTTTATTATTTTCACAAAACTAGTGAAAATTATAAATATTTACACAAAATCAAATATGATATTAATTAGGTAGCAAATCTCTTAAAGCTTCATTAATGGATTTACCATCAGTTTGACCACCTAACTTTTTCATAGCCAATGGCATGATTTTTCCAACTTCTTTCATGCTAATTGCTCCTGTTAATTCAATTATGTTTTTTAATTCAGTAAGCAATTCATCTTTTGACATTGATGCTGGCAGATAAGTTTCAATAACTTTTAGTTCTTCTTGTTCTTTTTGAGCTAAATCTAATCTGTTCTCTCTAAGAAATATTTCTATGCTGTCTTTGCGTTGTTTTGCCATTTTCTGCATGGCTTTAATTGCAATTTCATCTGAAATTTCCTTAGTTCCGGTCTCAGTTCCAGCCAATAGAAAAGCAGATTTTATGGCTCTAATTGCTCTTAAGCCAACCTCATCTTTAGCCTTCATGGCATCAATTAGGTTTTTGTTTATTTTTTCAACCAGCATTTACTTGCTTATTAATGATTTGTCTAAGAAAAAATCAAAGCTATCGCCTCTTAAACCTAGTCTTAATGTTTCTAATGGAATAAGTTCCGAAGGTGCGATATTGCCTAAATTAATATTGGCTCCATATAATTTGATGAACCAAACTTGCTGAGCTTTTTGTGGTGCTTCCCAAATGATTTTTTCCAAGGGTATTTTTCTAATGATTTCAGCAACCAAGCCTGAACGAACCTCACCAGTGCCTCTAAATACACCAACTGTTCCACTTTCACGTGCCTCGGCAATTACCTTCCATACACCCGCTTGAATTTCTTTTTCCATCATGTCTATCCATTCATAAGGTGGAATTATTTTTTCAGCGTCTTTTGAACCAACTTCAGATATAACGGTATAATCTTTTGCTAAAGTTCTGATGAATTCACACTTTTTATCGTGTTCAATTTCCATTGAGCCATCGCTAACTTCAACATGGTCAACGCCATAGTGGTCTAAAATCCTTCTATAATCATCAAACTGATTTCTGATTGCATAGGCCTCAAATAAGGTACCACCGAAATAAACTTTAAATCCAGCTTTTTTATAATGCCCTATTTTTTCTTTAAGTTTTGGGGTCACATATGAGGTGCCAAAACCAAGTTTTAACAAATCTATAAGATGACTTCCATGCTCAATAAGGTCTAAAGACTCTCTAATACTTAGACCTTTATCCATAACCATTGTTATTCCGGTTTCTCTTGGTTGAGTGGGTCTTTCAGGCAGTTGCGTTAGTTTAAATATATCGTTGTTCATTTTACGTTGATTGGTAAATTTGTATCATGTTTTTAAACTCTTCGTCTTCATCGATTAATGTGTGACAAAACAATTTAACACTTTCCAAAGTGTCTTCAAAATTATGAATTAATCGTGACATGATTACTTCTTTGTTTTTATTTGATGGATTTTGATCGTATTTTATCACATTGAGTACACAATTCAAATCATCACGGTACTCAGAAATTGTTTGAATTTCAAAGATAAGATCTTCTAACAAAGCATCCATCTCCGAAATATAAAGTACTGATGCCAGTTCTTTCCAGTTTTCATGAATTAATTCCTTGTTTTCAAACTTTAACTCATTGTATATACTTTCAATTTCATTTAACTTTTCAAGATCTGAAAAGCAAGTTAAAATACCTTTCAATGCTGCAAAATCGCTTTTATCTTCTCTGTATACTTTCTCAAAGTAGGGAAGTGCTTTTCTAGCTTGTTTCTCTGTTAGATAGGAGTATCCAAGTAAATAATTGTATTCGGGTAATATGTCTTCTAAACCTTGGGCTTTTTTTAAATAATTTCGTGCTAAAATTGGTTCATCAGTACCTAAATAACAACGCGCAACACAAATAAAAGGATATACATCACCATTGTTTTTGATGCATTGCTGATAGTTTTCAATTGCTTTACTATATTCACCTTTATTTTCATACAAACCTGCTAAATTGAAAAATGCATTTTTAGAATCTTTATTAGCCAAACTTGAATATTCGTATGCTTCTAGAGCGAGATCTTTAAGATCTGTCATTTCATAAATTCTACCCAATTGGTACCAAGCCAAATGAGAATAAGGATTTGTGTCAATGATTTTTTTGAAATAAAGTGTAGCCTGATCAAAAAGGCTATTGCTAATAAAATTTAAGGCCAATTGATTAAAAAGGATTTCATTTTCAGGATAACGATTTAAACCCTTTTCAATAATTTTATTTGCTTTTGATACTTCTTCATTTTGAGATAATAATTGTCCGTAACTGTTGTAAACATCAATAACAAATTCATCATCTTCAAACTCTGCAAATTCAATTGCTAAAATAAACGACTCTTCTGCCTCTATTGGTCGGTCAAGATCACACATGATTTCACCTTCCATTTTATGAATTACAGCATTATATGGTTCTAAAGATTTTGCAATTAAGATTAATTTTAATGCCTCATCATAAACACTACTCATGCAAAGTATACTTGCTTTCTCAATTAAAAAATCAACTTTGTTCGGGTATAAATATAGACCATGATTTATAATAGTCATTTGGTCTTTATGCTGATTGTTTAAGAAAAAGTGATATGATAATGCCTCAATTTCTTCTTCGCTAAAAAAAATCGATTGGTCAGAATTTAATAGATTAAATTTTTTAAGCGTTTCTTCGATATCTGTTTGACTAAAAAAGTCTTCACTTCCTGCATCATTATCATCAAAATCGTCAAACATATTACTAAAATATAAGCAAAAATAGGAATTGACAGTACATCTTATTCCATAAATTATTCACCACAAATATAAGTTAAAGATTACTTATTTTTGCATCATTGAAACATCTTTTCTTAATTTTTGGTCTAATTGTATTTTCTTTAAATTCATGGAGTTTAAATGATGAAAGGCAAGCATTTTGGCAACAAAGAACAAAACTAAACATAGTTGTCAATTTTAATCCAGCTAAAAACGAACTATCCTCAACAGTGGGTCTGTGGTATGAAAACAACTCTCCAGATACCTTAAAGTTTATTGCATTTCATGTTTGGGGAAATGCATTCAAGGACCAATCAAGTGCCTATGCCAAACAATTAATTGCACATGGAAAGGATGAATTTTATTTCAGTCAGGCCCAAGATAAAGGATATGTAGACTCTCTGAAATTCATAGAAAATGGGCAGTTTTCGAATGAATTGAAATTTGACAAGTTAAATCCTGATATTGTATTCGTTATACTGAACAAAGCTCTGGCACCTCATCAATCTGTATATTTAGATTATTCGTTCAGTTATAAAATTCCTAAATTGATGTCAAGGGGTGGTTTTAGTCAGGATATCATTGCATTAACACAATGGTATCCCAAACCCGCTGTTTATGATTTTAATAAATGGAATTCTATTCCATATTTAGAGCAAGGAGAATTTTACAGCGAATATTGTGACAGCATATCTGTAAGAATAAAGTTGCCAAGTGCTTATAAAATAGCTGCAAGCGGTAATTTAATTGAAAATATAATTCTTATTAAAGGTCAATCAGAGCCAATGCGGGAAGTTTTGTATTCGGAAAATTATATTCATGACTTTGCTTTTTTCATAAGTAAGAGATTCGATTTAGTTGAGAAAAAAGTTAAATTGAATAATGGAGATTCTGTATTAATTCAGTGGTATACTTTAGATTCATTTTCAAATAAGACAAGTTTGAAGTATAGCAATAAAAATGTACTGCAATATCTTGAAGCAGCTTTGAATTCGTTCAATACGATTGGAAAATATGCGTACAAATCTTGCAAAGTGGTAATAGGCCCTCAGAATGCGGGTGAGGGTATGGAATATCCTACGATTACAATTTGTAAAGACGACAGTCCCGAAACCATATTTCATGAAATTGGACACAATTGGTTTTATGGCATGATAGGAAGCAATGAAAGAAAACATCCATGGATGGATGAAAGTTTAAATACTTATTATAGCACCAAGTTTGTTAACCAATTCAATCATCAAATTTCTCGCGATTTTGTGAATGATTCCAATTTTTTCAAAAAACAAAATAGCAGTCAATTTTCTGTTAACCACAGTTTATTATTGGCATATCAATTGACAGCTAGTCAGGGTAAAGGACAAGCGGTAGCTCTAGAATCTGACAAGTTATTTTTTTATAACTATGGGGTTTTGCTTTATGCAAAAGGACCACTTTTATTCGCTTATTTAAATCAGGTATTAGGAGATAGTTTATTTGATTTATGTATCAAGAATTATTTTAGTAAATGGCGATTTAAGCACCCTTTACCAGGAGATATTAAGGATTGTTTTGAAAACATTTCAGGCCAAAATTTGAATTGGTTTTTTGATGAACTTTTAACCCAAAGTAAACCAATAGATGTGGTTTTCAGACACGGAAAGTATTTTATTAAAGGTGCACCATTATTGGATTCATTGTGTTCTAAGAACCGAGCAATTAACCCAAATCCATTTGGGTTTTTACCTGAACAAAACTTTAATAACAACGGACAGAAGAAGACTTTAATTTCTCTCAGGCTGCCAATGGGATTACCTACTTATCATGCACTTGTTCGATTGGATTTAATGCCAATTGTAGGCTATAATTATTATGATAAAGTGTATGCAGGTTTGATTATAAACCATCATTTTTTAAACACTCAAAAGTATCAATTTGCTCTAATGCCTGCTTGGTCATTTACACAAAAAAAGTTAATTGGTTATGCAAGAATTTCTGGAAATATTTATAATGGCAACAATCGTTTATCAAGTGTTTCTTTAGGCCTACAAGGTCAAACTTTTTCTTTGGCTATGGCCTCACGCATTAATCAGTATTACCGTGTAAATCCTTTTGTAAAATTCAATTTTAAGTCAAATGATATTGACAAGCAATTGGAAGAAAAGTACTTTTTGGTAAACATGGTTAAAACTGGTATCACTCAAAAATATTATTTAAACGCCAAAAATAGTCAAGTTCAATTTCCCAACTATTTGAATTTGAATTATCTGAGAGGTTCTTTTGTTTTTGATAACCACCATCCAATAAATAGAATTGGATTTAAATGGAATTCAGAATATGGGTATAATTATAACACTGGAAATGCCAATTCTCAATATGCCAAGACGTGGTTAAACCTCGTTTATAAGTATAAATATGATAAGGGCAAGAAGTTCTTTCGAACAGAGTTTTTTGGTGGACTGTTCTTGAAAAAATCCAATGGATTAAACAAAGAATTCGATGTAAGGATGTTTAGCGTAGCCAACAATGGAAATAATGATTATTTGTTTCAAGAAGCATTACTTGGTCGCTCAGAGATTAGTAGTGGCAATATTCTTTTAAGTAATCAATTAATTTCAGGCGGTGGAAATATGAGAAATTTGATTCCGGTATCTTCCAGTGATCGATGGATGTTGGCTTTGAACAATGATGTTAATTTGCCTGGTATTATTCCTTTGAAACTATATTTAGACTTGGCGTATTTTGGTTATACGAACCGAAAGACTCTGCCGATAATATTGACCAAACCAGAATTGTATTACACAGCTGGTTTGTCTTTGGAATTGTTTCACAATACTTTAGAAATATTTGTTCCATTGGTTTATTCAAAGCAATTTAAAGGCTATAAATATTGGAATTACAATGTTTTCAATTCTATTGGTTTTAAGTTGAACATTAATCAGCTAGAACCCTCTAAGTTGATTCAGAATTTTATTTTAGAGAATAAATTTAAAATCCCTGATAGTCTATAATTTATTGAATAAAAAAAACCGTCTGCAATTGCTGACGGTTTTTCAGAGAGGTTAAAAGTAATATTTTACTTTTTAGCAGATTTTTTAGCAGATTTCTTAGCTTTTGCTTTAGGAGCAGATTTTTTAGCTTTTGCTTTAGGCGCAGCTTTAGCCTTTGGAGCAGCTTTAGCTTTAGGCGCGGCTTTAGCCTTTGGAGCAGCTTTAGCTTTCGCTTTAGGCGCAGCTTTAGCCTTTGGAGCAGCTTTAGCTTTCGCTTTAGGCGCAGCTTTAG
This sequence comes from Bacteroidia bacterium, assembly GCA_044357345.1. Lineage (GTDB taxonomy): Bacteria > Bacteroidota > Bacteroidia > NS11-12g > UBA955 > JABMMZ01. Next base: position 16,529 of record JBIKPR010000019.1, on the reverse strand, counting down.
CCTTTGGAGCAGCTTTAGCTTTTGCTTTAGGAGCAGCTTTTGCTTTAGGAGCAACTTTCGCTTTAGCCTTTGGAGCAGCTTTAGCCTTTGCTTTTGCTTTTGGTGCTGCTTTTGTAGCTTTTGCTTTAGCAGCTGGTTTTTTTGTTGTTGCCATATTTATATATATTAAATTGGGTTTTTTTATTTATTTAAATCAGAGTGCATATCGCCGTAATCAATGGTAATTTCTTCACCAGCTTTTATTGTTTTTAATGCCATATAAACCATTACACCTTCTTTAATTTTTTTTTTGTAATCTGCATTCGGTTTTTCTGAATGGTTGTATAAAGATCCAAATCCTAAAACTATTGCCACATTTTTTTTACTGGTATTCCAAACAAATGTATAGTTTTCTAAAATGTGCCCTACCAAACCCTGATGTTCTTTATAACTTAATTCGATTACAGGGCAAATTTCAATAACATCACCTTTCTTTAAAACTTTAGATGTAAACACACCGCGTCCTTTGTGTCCTGCATTCGATACAAATAAATTTGAATCGCTAATATTATACTCTTTTTTCACTCGATGATTTTAATCTGTCAAAATTATGAAAGTTTCTCAAACTATTGCTATTTCTATAATATATCTATAAACATTTTATCAAATTATTATTTATAATAAAGTCAATTAAGTTGACTAATATTTTATATTTTTAAATATTTTTGTTGGACTTATTGACATTTAGAATATGAAATTATTCAATAAAATTGAATCTTATTATCTATTTTCCATTTATTGCGTTTTTTACCATTACAAAATCATTCATTAAGTATGATTCCCCAATATCAAAATCTTCAACAGATTCTATTATATAACCATTTTTAAAATAGAAATTTATTGCTTTAAAATTCTTCCGATTTACGGTTAATTTTAACTTGTAATTTTTATTCTTTTTTGAATCAATAATTTCTTTTTCAATTTCTTGCATAGCTATGCTTCCAAGGTTTTGTCTGTGTTGATTTGGCAGAATGTAAAATTTATGAATAAAGTACACAGAATCTGTCTGTAAGCTATAAGAAATAAAACCTAGTGTTTCCGATTGATTTCTTATAAAATAAAATTCTTGCCCCAATTTAATTTGTTCCTCCAAAGCTTCTTTTGAGTAAAATTTTTTTAACATGTATTCAATTTGAGATAAGGTAATAATCTCAGTATAATATTGCTTCCAAATTACTTCTGCAAATTCTGCAATTTTCAATAGTTCATTCTCAGTTGCTTTTAATAGTTTTATTTCCATTTTTATTAAGATTTATGCACAAATATAGTTTTAATATTATTTCAAATATGAGCTATGGAAGGTTTATTTTTGACACTTAATTTAAGTGCTTATTGAATCATGAATGCGAATGTCTTATGTAAATTATTGGAAATTGGGTCAATTGAATACCATCAAAGTATAGAATTAAGAAGGGCGGTTTTAAGAAAACCTTTAGGTCTTGATTTCGTTCAAAGCGATTTGTTAAATGAGCATGATCAATTTCACTTTGCACTTTTTTGTGAAAATAAATTGCTTGGCATCTTGCTGTTAAAAATAATGAATGACATCGATAAAAGCAGCTTAAAAATGAGGCAAGTTGCCATTGACCCCAATTACCAAAGCAAAGGATTGGGTACAATTTTAGTAAAATTTTCTGAACAATGGGCAATAGCTAACGGTTTTAGATTAATTGAATTGAATGCCAGAAATACTGCAATAGAATTTTATAAAAATCTAGCTTATCAAGAAGTAGGAAGTGGATTTTTGGAAGTTAATATTCCACATATAAAAATGATTAAACATTTGTAATTATTTGGAATCAGAAAATACTATTTTTGTTATTTACCGCGGCACTCTAGATTCAATTTAAAATGAAATCAACCTTGAGTGTGTTTTCTGTTTTTTAATTTTATATTCATTTAAACAGCTTTAAGTGCTTTATTTTGGTTCAACGGTTTTCAATCGGATAAACTTGTTTATGATAAGTGTAATAAGTAAGGTTATACTTTGAATAAACTTTTGCATTGTTTTTTTACAATGACTGAATCTGATGCTTTCTTTTTGTTTACAGTACAATTTTAATCCGGAATTTTCTTTCCTCGTCAGATTTTTCTTATCTATTTGATGATTTTTCTTAAATTTGGCATCCTTTTATTATTTTTATAGAAATGAAAAACATCAGTCTCGCGTTGCTTTTATTGCTCACATTTGGCCTAAAAGCTCAGGTTAATTATGCCACATATGGTAAGAATACACATGGAAAATACACTTACACTGTAGTTTCTGGTGATCCTACAAAATCAAGGTGGTATGTTTTGCCGAATGGTCTTACGGTAATATTATCCGTAAACAAAGATCAACCCCGTGTGCAAACTTTAGTAGCCACAAAAGCAGGAAGTAAAAACGACCCTTCTGATAACACTGGTTTAGCCCATTATTTAGAGCACATGTTGTTTAAGGGTACTGATAAATACGGGTCTTTGGATTTTGCTAAAGAAAAGGTTTATTTGGATCAAATTGATGCGCTGTATGAGTTGTACAATAAAACAAAAGATGATTTAAAACGTCGTCAGATTTACAGACAAATAGATAGTATTAGTGGATTGGCTTCAAAATATAGCATTGCTAATGAGTTTGATAAAATGTGCCAGGGAATTGGCGCGCAAGGTACTAATGCATTTACAAGTGTTGAACAAACTGTTTATGTAAATGATATTCCTTCTAACCGAATTCACCAATGGTTGGAAATTGAAGCTGAACGCTACAGAAATCCAATTTTGAGATTATTCCATACAGAATTAGAAGCAGTATATGAAGAGAAGAATATTTCTTTAGACAATGATGGAGAAGAAGCTTTCGAAAAATTGTATGCAAGTTTGTTCCGCACGCATCCTTATGGTACCCAAACAACCATTGGTACAGTTGAGCATTTAAAGAACCCTTCTTTAATAAAAATTAGAAATTATTTTAACACCTATTATGTACCTAATAACATGGCAATTATTATGGTAGGTGATTTCAATCCTGAAGATGTGATCGAAATGATTGATAAACACTTTAGCTTTATGCAAACAAAACCAGTTCCAGCTTTTACATTTAAGCCAGAATTTCCAAGGGGAAGACCAGACAGTATAAGTGTGGTAGGTCCAGATGCAGCAAACATTATGATGGGATGGCGTTTTGATGGTGTGTCAAGTAAGCAAGCAACAATGGTAAGGTTGGTAGATTTGATTTTAAGCAATAGCAAAGCTGGATTGATTGATTTGAATCTTGTAAAAGATCAAAAGGTATTGTCTGCAAGTTCATCGCCAGATTTCATGAAAGATTATAGTGTTCATATTTTTTCTGGTAAACCAAAAGATGGTCAGTCTTTAGAAGAAGTTAGAGATTTATTGTTGGCCCAAATTGAAAAGATTAAAAAAGGTGAATTTGATGAAGAATTATTAAAAGGTATTATCGCTAATAATATGGTTGAAGACATCAACAAATTTGACAATAACGATGGAGTCGCTTATTCATTATTAGATGCATTTGTAACTGGTAGACAATGGAGAGATGTTCTTAATATTAATTTTGAAATGAGCAGAATTAAAAAGCAAGAAATCGTAGATTTCGTTAATGAATATTATACAAACGGATACTCTATAGTGTTCAAGAGAACTGGTGAAGATACCAAGCAAGAAAAGATTGAAAAGCCAAGTATTACTGAAGTAGAATTAAACAGAGATAAATCTTCTCAATTTGTAATTGACATACTTGAGGAAGAAACAGATAGTATATACCCCGTTTACTTAAATTTTGATAAGGATATTGAAAGGGGCAAAGTCGGTAAGGCAGAGTTATTGTATAAATTGAATGATAAAAATCAATTGTTCACTTTGTACTATGTTGTAGATATGGGGAAGTTAAACAACAAGAAATTACCATTTGCTTTAGAGTATTTACAATATTTAGGTACCGATAAATTTACAGCCTCTGAATTGAGTATGAAATTTTACAAACTTGCTTGTAATTTTGGAATATCAACTGGAGAAAAGAGAAGCTATGTTTATTTAAATGGACCACAGCAAAATTTTAATGAAGCCTTAGCTTTATTTGAAGATTTGTTGTTAAATGCAAAACCAGATGCATCTGCCTTAAAAGATTATGTCGGTAGAATTTTAAAATCAAGAAGTGATGCTAAATTAAACAAACGTTCAGTTTCATCTGCCATAAGCACTTATGCTTTATACGGTAAAGTTAATCCTAGAACCTACACACTTAGCAATGCTGAATTAAATGCAATGACTGCAGCAGAACTTGTAGCATTAATTAAGAACCTTTGCACGCATAAGCATCAAATCATGTACTTTGGACCTGAATCAAAAAGTAATATCGAAACAACATTGATTGCAAAGCATAAAATGCCTGCAGAATTTATTGCTACACCAATAGCATACGAATTTAAGCCATTGATATTTGCAAGTAATACGGTTTTCTTTACACATTTTGAAATGGTTCAAGCTGAAATAAACTGGAGATCTGGGGCCCAAGTATTTGATATTAATAAAATGCCAAGTATTCGCGCATTTAATGAATATTTTGGTGGCGGAATGAGCAGTGTTGTTTTCCAAGAAATTAGAGAGTCTAGAGCATTAGCTTATTCTACATATTCTGTATACAGTCAGGCTTCAGAGAAAGGCAAATTTGATGTAGCACTTGCATATGTTGGCACCCAAGCTGATAAATTGAATGATGCAATTACTGCAATGAATGAATTGTTAAACAATATGCCTACTAACGAAGAAAGTTTTAATCAAGCCAAACAGTCTATATTAAGTGGTATTGAGGCGGAGAGAATCATTAAAGGTGATGTGTTCTTTGCATACTTAGGAGCCATAGATATGGACATCAATTATGATTATAGAAAGATGCTTTACGAAGCTATTCAGAAAATCACTTTCAATGATGTAAAAGCATTCCAAGAGCAAAATATCAAAGGTAGAAAATGGGCAATAGCAATTGTAGGTTCTAAAGACAAGATCAAAGAATCAGATTTGAAAAAATATGGTGAATTAAAACTTGTTACTTTAGAAGAGATATTTGGATATTAATATCCGAAAGGTACAACAAAAAAGGCTATCCAATTGGATAGCCTTTTTTTATTTTGTAATGGGAAATAATTTATAATCTTGCCCAAGGAATTCCAGCTAATATTAACAATAAGGCTATTCCAAAGAATATAAGACTTGTCTTTTTTACTTTGGCTGCAGTGTCAGCATTTTTAACTTTGCTGTAACCAATGTGAACCAATGCTAGCGCTGCAAGCATTAAAATAAAATGTTCTACAGCAATTTTTCTTAAAAAGCCCGTCTTCATTACATGGCCCATACCTTCAGAGAATGCTTTTATTCCAAATGGGCTATCGCCAAAATATAAAAGTAATCCAACAAGTAATTGGATGTCACAAAAGATCATAAACACCAATCCAGGAAGTTTACTTGATTTACTTAAAGAGTTATTTAAAAAAGGGATGAGGATTGCCAATAATCCGGCAACTAATACCAACCAACGGGTGTGTGAATGGGTGCTAACTAATAAAGAGTACATATATTGATTTTGATTGACAAAAGTAATTTAAAGCAATTAAAAGGAAATGTTTTTTTTAATGGAATTAATTAACTGATTGGCTTATAATGGAATGTATCTGTTCAGATATTTTAGAAATGCTTAATCCTTCAATTTGATATAAAGTTTCCATGCTGCCGTGGCTTACAAAATGATCTTTAATGGAAATTGAATGAATTTTTGTTTTAGAGTTTGTTTTTGAGGCTTCTAGCATAATAGTGCTTGCCACACTGCCAATTTCTTGACCTTCTTCAATTACTATGATGTCATTGTATAGTTCAAATACTTTTTTTAACAGTGAATGGTCTAATGGTTTAACAAAACGTAAATCGTAATGTGAAATATTTAGTTTTTCAGCAATTTCTTGACAGCTGATTCCTATTGTTCCAATACTTATTAATGCCGTTTTACGGCTTCGTTCACTTAAAGCTACTGAACTTCCAATTTCTAATTTTTCAAATGGACTTTCATTGAATGCTTCGTCTGCCTGACCTCTAGGGTAGCGAATAATTATTGGACCCTTTTTATAAATTGAGGCTGTATAAATTGCATTCCTTAATTCCACTTGATTTCTTGGAGAAATGATACAAATATTAGGGATTGTTTGAAGAAATGCTAGGTCAAAAACACCATGGTGCGTTGGCCCGTCTTCACCCACCAAACCAGCTCTATCAATAGCAAAAATAACTGGTAAATTTTGCAAAGCAACATCATGGATTAATTGATCATATCCTCTTTGTAAAAATGTTGAGTATATGCAACAGAATACTGTCATTCCTGATGCGGCTAAACCAGCCGAGAATGTAATAGCATGTTGCTCAGCAATACCGACATCAAACACTCTATTCGGAAAAACTTCTTGCATAAAATGCAAAGAACTGCCGGATACCATAGCAGGGGTTACTGCCACAACATTTTCATCTTTTTTGGCTATTTCTAGTAATGTTTTACCAAAAATATCTTGAAACTTTACCCGTAAATCTTTTGGTTTGGTGTTTTTGCCAGAAAGTTTGTCGAATTGAGAGGTGCTATGCCACTTTGTTTGCTCTAATTCTGCAGGTTCATATCCTTTGCCTTTGAGTGTTTTAATATGTATTATTTTCGGTCCTGAAAGTAATTTGCTTTTTTCTAATACAGAAATTAATGCATTTAAATCGTGACCATCAATTGGACCCAAATATTGGAATCCTAAATCTGTGAAGAAATTTTCTTTTTTGAATTCTAATTGTTCCAAGTATTCACCAAGAGCGCCTTGACTTGGGTCGATTCCAATATGGTTATCATTGATGATTATACAAATATTGCAGTTCGATGTCCCAGCGTTGTTTAGAGCTTCAAAAGCTTGGCCAGCACTTAACGCACCATCACCTATCACAGCAATGTGTTGCCTATCGATTTTTTTTAGTACGGCTGCTTGTGCGTAACCCAAGGCTGCCGATATTGATGTTGAAGAGTGGGCAGTTCCAAATGGATCATAGGAGCTTTCTGACATTTTAGGAAATCCACTAATGCCATCAAATTGTCTAAGAGTGTGAAAATTTGACTTTCTTTTGGTTAAGATTTTGTGTGCATAGGCTTGATGCCCGACATCCCAAATCAAGATGTCTTTTGGGGTATCAAAAACTCTATGAAGGGCGACACTTAATTCAATGACACCAAGATTTGCGGCAAAATGCCCACCGTATTTTGCAATTTGTTCTATAAGATAATTTCTTAGCCAATTTGTATAATCATTTAGATTACTTAATGGCAATTCTTTCAATTGCTGTGGACTATCAATTTCTTCAAAGCTTGGGATCACTTTGCAAAAATAGGTAAATTAGCGATTTTTATACTGTTTCTGTTCTTGTTGAATTGCAATATTTAGTGTCTTATTTGCTTAACAAATTCCTCTTTGTCAAATATCCGATAAATTGTACTTTTGCAATATGTCACCAACTATGGCAAAAGATAAACAAAACATGGATTTTGAAGCTTTTAGAGCTGAGGTATTAAGCGATTATAAACTGGTATTTGAAAGCCGACAAGCAAGTTTATTAGGCCGAAAAGAAGTATTGACAGGCAAAGCCAAGTTTGGTATTTTCGGTGATGGCAAGGAAGTTGCTCAAATTGCCATGGCAAAAGCATTTAAAAAGGGTGATACTAGAAGTGGCTATTACAGGGATCAAACATTTATGTTTGCAACTGGCATTAATACCATTCAGCAATTTTTTGCTCAATTATACGCGCATACTGATGTAGAAGCCGAACCAAATAGTGCTGGCAGAAGTATGAATGGTCATTTTGGTTCAAGACAACTTGATGAAAATGGAAATTGGCTGCCACAAACAGACAGATTTAATTCTTCGTCAGACATTTCTCCAACAGCTGGGCAAATGCCAAGACTCCTAGGTTTGGCGCTTGCCTCTAAAATATATAGACAAAACCCTGATTTACATACTTTCACTGATTTTTCGCAACAAGGAAATGAGGTTGCTTTTGGAACTATTGGCAACGCTAGTACCAGTGAAGGTGGGTTTTGGGAAGTAATTAATGCTGCAGGTGTATTACAAGTTCCAATGGCAATGAGCGTATGGGATGATGGATATGGAATTTCCGTGCCAGCAAAATACCAAACAACAAAAGAGAACATTAGTACATTGTTAAAAGGTTTCCATAGTGGTGCTGATGGATTGGGCGTTGATATATACAATGCCAAAGGTTGGGATTATCCTGAGTTGTGTAAAGTGTATCAAGATGCTATTGAGCATTGCAGGACTTTGCATAGACCGGTATTAATTCACATAAATGAAGTTACCCAACCTCAAGGCCACAGTACCTCTGGTTCACATGAACGATACAAATCTAAAGAAAGATTACAATGGGAATTAGACTTTGATTGTATCAAAAAAATGCGTGAATGGATTGAGGAAAATAAATTGGCAAGCGCTGAAGAATTAGATAAGATTGAAAACGAAGCAATTGATTATGTTAATACTTGCAGAAAGGATGCGTGGGAAGCGTTTTTAGCCCCAATGAAAAAAGACTTGGCAGAAGTTATCGATCTGCTAGGAACGATAGCACATCCTTCAGCAGAGGATGCAGTTAAAACTTTAAAATCAACCAAAGATGCCATACGCAAAGATATTGGAATGGCGATTAATAAAGTACTTATAGCAACAATCTCGAGTCAAATTGATGGAAGAAGCCAATTAAAAAAATATTATGAATCATTCATAAAAGAAAATCATGATCGGTATTCTTCTCATCTTTATAGTGAATCCAATTCTAGCGTTGAATCTATAGCAGAAATTAAAGCTGAATATGCAGATGACAAATTAGTTGATGGAAGAGAAGTTGTTCTTGCTTGTTTTGATGCTGCATTAGAGCGTGATCCAAGAGTATTCGCTTTTGGGGAAGATGTTGGTACAATCGGTGATGTGAATCAAGGCTTTGCTGGAATGCAAGAAAAATATGGTGAAATCCGTGTATCAGATACAGGAATAAGAGAATTAAGTATCATTGGTCAGGGAATAGGAACTTCTTTAAGGGGTTTAAGACCGATAGCAGAAATACAATATTTAGATTATTTATTGTATGCCCTTCAGATTATGAGCGATGATATAGCAACGCTTCAGTACAGAACAAGAGGTGGTCAGAAGGCTCCAATTATTATAAGAACTAGAGGCCATAGGTTAGAAGGTATTTGGCATAGCGGATCGCCTATGGGAATGATTGTTCATGCTGTTAGAGGTATGCATGTGTGTGTGCCAAGAAACATGACCCAAGCGGCCGGTATGTATAATTTGCTTTTAAAGGCAGATGAGCCAGCATTGGTTATAGAGTGCTTGAATGGATACCGATTAAAGGAGAAAATGCCAAGTAATATTGGAGAATTTACAGTTCCATTAGGCATTCCAGAAATATTAAATATAGGGAATGATGTTACTATTGTTGGATATGGAAGCACGCTTCGCGTAATTCAGGATGCAATTAATAAATTGGAAGAGGTAGGAATTAGTTGTGAGCTTATTGACGTTCAAACATTGTTGCCGTTTGATACCAACCACACTATTGTTGATTCAATCAAAAAAACCAATAAAGTAGTATTTATTGACGAAGATGTTCCAGGTGGTGCCACATCCTATATGATGCAAAAAGTTCTAGAAGAGCAAAATGCATATTTACATCTAGATGCACAGCCATTGACCATTACTTCTAAAGCGCATAGACCTGCATATGGTACTGATGGAGATTATTTCTCCAAGCCAAATGCAGAGGAGATTTTTATTCGTATTTATGAATTAATGAATGAATACAATCCAAATCAATATCCAAGTTTTTAATTAAACTAGAATTCTTCTTCTTCGGTTGTTTCGCTTAATTTAATTACGCGTTTCTTGGTGTATTTGTTTCTTATGAATATATACACAGCACAAAGTGCAACTGTTAAAATAAACAAAATACTTAATTGTGCAGACGGCCTACCTTGCAAGGGGAGTGCAATAACAATTATTGAGACCAAAGCTTGTAATGAAGCATAAATGATAGCAATGTTCACGTGCTTGTATTTACCGACATGCACCAGTTTCTTAAATAGAAAATCACGGTGTGGAACAAATATATTCTCTCTTAATAGAAGTTTAAAAATAACTGTAAGTCCTGCATCAATTCCAAAGACAGAAAACAACAACAAGTAGGCGAAATTTCCTGTTTTGAAAATTAAATTCATCATCAAATAAAGAATGATAAAGGCTAAAGCGATACTTCCGGTATCGCCTGCAAATACGATTGCCTTTCGCCTTAAATTTAAGCCAAGGAAAATGGATATTCCAATGATGTAAGTATACAAAAATTCATTTTTTATAAATGTTACTTCATTGCCTTTAAGATCTATAGAATTAGAATTTAACCAAAGGAAACTAAGCAGGATTACTAACGTATTTAGACCTAGCATGCCATTTATGCCATCCATGAAATTAAATGCATTCAAAACGCCAATACCTAGAATTACAATGGCTATAATTAATGGCCATTTTTCAATTAACATATAACTAAAGGGTAGTTCAATTGCCATTAGTACCAATGCGAAAATTTGGAATATAAGTCTAATAAAATGTTTTATAAAAAATAGGTCATCCATATAACTTACTAGTCCAATTAACAGTAAGCCAATAATAAAATATCCTTTTAATGTGTATGGGAATGCTATACTAAACACAAGCAGACCAAATAGAACAAAAATTCCAAATCCAGTTATGGTGCGGTTAATATGTGAACTCCTACCAACAGGATGGTCATAAATCTTGAAAAAATGAGCTATCTTTATATACATCAAAGTGAATATAATAAAGCACACAGGTGCAATCAAATAATAATAAAATTCGAGTGCCGTTTTATTCATACATTTTTTCTATCCAAATTTTATAGCGGTCTTCAATCACCTTTCTTTTTTGCTTCAAAGTTACAGTCAATTCTCCAGTATCCACAGTGAAAGGTTTGCGTTTTACAACGAAATCTCTAATTCTTGCATAATTTGACAAAGATTGAGATAATTTCTTTATGTCTTCTTGAATCCAGTTCTTGATTTTTTCATCTAAAATGACATCCGTTTCATCTTCGAAAAACTGTTTATTTAATCCAAAAAAATCTTTTAAATGGTCTTCTTTTGGAATTATAATTGCTGTAACAAATTCCTTTTTGTCTCCAATAATAAAAATTTGTTCAATTTTATCGCTTTGTAAATAGATGTTTTCAATTGGGGTGGGATATATGTTTTTGCCTAAACTTGTTTTAAGCATGTTTTTATACCGATCAGTAATTTTTAAGTAACCTTTTTCAAATTTACCAATATCACCTGTGTGAAACCAACCCTCTGCATCCATAACTAATGCAGTCTCACTAGGATTGTTGTAATAGCCAAGCATAATGTTTGGACCTTTGCAAAGTATTTCCCCTTCTGCACTTTCAAAATCAGGTTTGAAATTGTGATAGGTTTGAATTGTTATTATCTTTTTAGTTTCAATATCTTGAATGGCAACTTGTTGTCTAGGTGCAACCCTTCCACTTGTGCCATGGACTTGTCTTTCAAACTCGTTAACTGTTACAAAAGGCGAAGTCTCAGTCAAACCAAAGCCTTGTTGACATCTGATGCCGATATTGCCAAAAAATTCTCCAACATGCTGTGGTAATGCTCCTCCTCCTGACACAAGTAATTTTAATTTACCACCAAGTTTAGACTTGATTTTGCTAAAAACCAGTTTATCAGCTAAACGGTGTTGAAGAGATAAAATAAAGCCAATGGACTTATTTTCTTCTTTACTTAATCTGTATTTTTCACCAACTTGAAGACTCCATAAAAATATTTTTGCTGCTAATCCACCTTTAGCTAGAGCATTGCCTTTAATTCGAGATTCTAACCTTTCTAAAAGTCTAGGAACACAAGTCATTATGCTTGGTGTTGCTTCTGTGAAATTTTGTGAAATCTTCTCAATGCTTTCTGCAAAAGCTATTTGAGCACCAATAAAACTTGGCAAATAGTATCCAGCCATCCTTTCATAAACATGGCTTAAAGGCAAAAAGGATAAAAATCTATCCTCTTTATTAATTGTAGGGCAAAGGTCTTTTGCATCATAACAATTGCTCATAAAATTGTAATGACTTAACATTGTTCCTTTTGGAACACCTGTTGTACCACTTGTGTAAATAAGCGCGGCCAAATCATTATGCTGGATGCTTGGCAATATTTTGCTAATCTCAGATTCTAATCCAGGCCATAAATCTTCGCCAATCGCTTTTGCTTTTTCAACAGAAATGATTTTATTACTTTCTATGTTGGATTCAAATGTTGTAAATACCTTTTGAATTTTTGGACATTGGCTTTCAACTTTTTGGAATTTTTTTAGTAAAAATGGGTTTCCTACCAAAACCGCTATACTTTCACTATCATTCAAAATGAAAGCTGTTTCGTCGGGCGTAAGGGTTGGGTAAATAGAAACATTGACAGCCCCTAATTTTTGAAGAGCCTGGTCAAAATAGATAAATTCTGGACAATTTTCTAAAATGATGGACAGCTTATCCCCTTTTCTAACCCCGATATGGTGAAGGTAAGCAGCCCATTTATTTATGTTTTCAAATGTCTCTTTATATGTAATATTTTGATATTCATTACCAACTTTCTCCATTAAGAAAACATGATCCGGGTTATGGATTTTATATGCAGAATTTAATAGAAATTCATGAAGTGATCCAAAATCAGGGTCTTTTATTTCCATATTTATTTACTATTTGATGTTGCGAAGTTATTCGAAAAAAACACTTTTGCAAGACAATTTAAGTCATTCTGCCAATGATAATTTAATGCATAATTGAAATTGATACCTGAAATTAGCTGAGTGTCTAATTTTCTATCACTTAATTCCTGACCAATGCTAAATACACCCTTAGGTATTTTTGGCAATATTTCGTTGTTTAAACTTTCCTGATATGATACCCAAGTTAATTTTCCAAGAAGACAACTTTTCCAGTATCTAAAGATTTTCAAAAAGTATTTTGGTCTAAACAACAATATTGGGGCAATAACTAATAAGATCGCGCACATTATTAAATCAAAATATCGTTTTTTCCTTTTAACACTTTTACTGCTTAATGCCGGTGCAATATTTACACTGTAGAATTCTCCTGTTGTGTTCTTTGAATTGCTGCCTATTATGTGCGCGCCCATTTCAGGCATAATTTTGTATTTAACCCCCTTTGTGTTTGTTTGACCCATAATGTTCATTATTTCAGCGCTAGAGATGTCTTTTGCACAAAAAATAATTTCATTGGCTTTATAAATTTCTATGAGTAGAGACAAATTTTGAACCCCACCAATCCAATCCCCTTTAGCATTTTCGTTTTTTGGTTTGACGAAACCTAATAATTTAAAGCGTGCAGGGTAATTCGATAAAATATGCTTCACACGTTCACATTCTTCTTTATTTCCCACTATAAGTACCTGAGACATTTGGCTCGCAGCAGTGTCAAAATGTTTGAATTTTATAAAATGATAGCAAATTCGGATAAATACAGTCACCAGTAAAGTCCAAGTGGATCCCAGTAATATTAAAGCTCTTGAAAATCTTAGGTGCTCAGGCATTAAAGCATAAATTGCCAGTAAAATAAAACTACCTAGAAAAACACCTTTTACAGTCTTGCTTAATTTGAATGGTTCATTGTATCCACCAACAATGAATATGCCACTTAGCCACATAAAAATGTATATTGGAACATGCAATTGAATGTAAATAGGGGGGTAAAATCCACCAACAACAAATTTATTGTAGATTTCCCAATACCTCATTAATCCATAGTACCCAATAAAAATGAATAAAAAGTCAAAGACAAACAACTTAAGAGCATTAACTGTTCGAATGATTAATGCAAGTGCTGCTCTTGCAAAAATTGCAAAATTAATACATAAACTAAACCACCATCCTTGTTGTTTTGTGAAATGTTTGTCTGCAAATTTAGCCATGGCTAAATAAAATATTTTCACATAGTTTACACTATGCTTTTTTGTACTCTCACCTTTATAGTGAATGATAGTAGTTTCAGCAAAATAATAATTTGAGTAACCAGCCTTAATTATTCGATAGCTTAAGTCAATGTCTTCTCCATACATAAAGAATGATTCATCCAATAATCCAACCTCATCTAAAACAGATTTTTTAACCATCATAAAGGCTCCACTTAAAATGTCTGCCTTATGGTTTTCGTGTTCATTTAGATAACTCAGATGGTAAGCCCCAAAACGTTTGGACTTTGGAAATAGCTTTGCTAAACCAGACATCTTGTAAAACGCAACAGAAGGAGTGGGAAGGCCTCGTTTTGATTCTGGAAGAAAGTCACCACGTCCATCAATCATTCTTACACCTAAAGCCCCCGCATCGGGCTTGTGGTCAAGGAAATACACTGTTTTAGTTAAGGTGTCTTCACCAACCACTGTATCAGGATTTAACAATAATATATTTCTGCCTTTTGATATTTTAATGCCTTGATTGTTTGCTTTGCTAAAACCGGCATTGTCTGTGTTGGCAATTAAAACCACATCTTTAAACTTCTCTGCGACCATATCACATGATTCATCAGCAGAATTATTGTCAACGACAATAATTTCAACTTGAAGATTGTGAATGGCTTTATAAACGGATAACAAAGTTTGCTCAAGAAGGGCTTTGACATTGTAATTAACTATAATAATTGATAAATCCATTTATAACGCTTAAAGCAATAAAAAGGCGAAGCTAAGAATTTTTTTATAAATCAAGCATATCCATTTTTGTAAGGAAGTAGAATTTACAACAAAATGCCCAAATAAATCTGTCTTAGTTTCGTTTTATTCGGTTTTTTTGGCCAAAGTATAAGCTAGATTGCTGTTTGACCAATAGGTCATTTTGCCATCTTTTTCGAAGATAAGAAAGGCTTTTAGAGAAGGGTTTTTTTGAACGAATGCAATGGCTTTACTCAAACCTAGAACCATGCAAGTACTTGCATACGCATTTGCTTCTATCGCACTTGGAGCTAATATTGTTGCACTCAATAATTCATTGTTAGATGGATACCCGGAAATGGGATCTATATATTGGCTATATCGCTTGCCTTGACTAAAATGGAAATCTTTTAAATTGTTGGCTGTAGCTAAGCTGTAATTTTTTAAAGGAAGGGTGCAAAATTCTATTTGCTTAAGGCTATTTATCATAGGCTTTTCTACAATAATTGGCCAATATGAATCATGTCCATTATTTCCTTTAACTCTGATCTTTCCACCAATGTTTATGTAGTAATTTTTTAAGTGGTAAGTTGAGTCAAATCTTTTAGCAATGACATCAACAATTTGCCCAATTGCCAAGGAATTAAAATTCAATTTTTGCTCACTATTGGCTTTAATTGCTAGATGATTCTGGAAGTCTAGCTTAAATCCCCAACTTAATTTTTTAATGCGTTCAATTTGTGCTGTATCGAAGTTTGAAGGAAATGTATTTTTTTCACCTACGCCCCAATAATTGTAGAGTTCACCCAATCCTGGATTAAAGGCGCCACCGCTCTCCAAGAACAATCTATTTGATATTGAATCAAGCTCAACAAAATATGTTTTGTGGGTGTGAAGCTTATTGTATTCCCTCGAATTTAAAACAATATTGTGGTTGAATTTAAATAATATAGAACTTGAATCATAAAGACTAAGTAATGAAATATAATTGTTTAATAAACTATCAATTTCATTTTTGCAATCAATATTGCTTTTATATGCAATTTCATATTTAGTTCCCATTGTTTTGCCCTTGATAACCATAAATCCATCAACAGATTTTGGTTTGTTATTGCAAGAACTTAATACGATTATGCTACCAACAAGAATTAGAAGAAGCCTCATTGTTTAATTAAAAAATCAGTGCTTTGTTTCATCACTTTTCCAAAAATATAATCTTGTATTTGAACCACTTCTTTACCATTTTCATTGATAAAAGCATAGAAGGTTTCAATATCGAAT
Organism: Bacteroidia bacterium; assembly: GCA_044357345.1. Lineage (GTDB taxonomy): Bacteria > Bacteroidota > Bacteroidia > NS11-12g > UBA955 > JABMMZ01. Next base: position 393 of record JBIKPR010000019.1, on the reverse strand, counting down.
TGCAAGGGATTACCCTGTTCGTCAAATTGAATGTTTGAGTCTCTTTTAATCCCTTTTTTGTGTATTCGTAAGCTAACAAGTTTGTTTTTTTTATCCCAAACTTTTATAAGCATAATAGGCGATGTCGAATTTATAGAATCAATTTGCTTCACGTCTAAATCAATAGGAAAGCCCTCGAAAGACAAATTTTCCCATAATTTTAAATAGGTCTTTAAGTGGTTTAAATTAACTTCAATATTGTTTTTCAACAATGTGTTTTCGGCGTATAGCAGAGGTTCTGCACCAGTATTTTCAATATTGAATGATGATTTGCCTGCTTCAAACCATTTTATTTCAATTCTTTTTATTTCAGAATCTTTTAATGCAAAGATGTTTTTACTTCTCCATCCATCT
>JBIKPR010000074.1:0-12114 GCA_044357345.1 Bacteroidia bacterium | reverse complement strand
GGAGTTAATAAACCAGCAAGTCCAGATAGAAATGCCAACAGAAATAAACCCCAGTTACTTTCTTTGTCTGTTTCTGATTTTTCGCCATTAAATGTTTTGTTAGTGCATTTACTTTTGTCTTCAAAGTTGCTTAGTTTGTAGGAGCAATTTTTACAAGATGAATCAATTATGCTTTTGTTTGAATCAATTGATAATGGACTATTGATAGAAGCGGTAATATCTATTTGTTCTATGCTTTCTACATTTTCAGTGGCCATTTCTTTTTGATCGCATTTTGTTGGATTTCCACTTGCTTTTATATTTGCAGAAAAGGGAAGCGGAATTAAACCACCAAAATTAAAACATTGGGTTTCGTTACACCATTGACCTTCAATATTTCCTTTGATGGAAACTGAGTTATTAAGTATTTTTATTTTCTGATGTACTTCAGCTTGGTTAAAAAATTCCCCTAATTCGCATTTAAAAATCTCATCGGTTATTTTTTTGTCACCTACGCTATATGGTTCTCCGACAAGACAAAAACTTGGATTTGGAGTAAAGTTAAAAATGAGTTTTAGTGGTCCAATGTCACATTTATTAAAGGTGCTATACATATGAAAGCCAGCAGGTATTTTAGCTTTAAATATTACTTCAACAATATCACCAGTTTTGGGGCTATTGTTTGAAAAAATAATTTTGAAAACTGGATCAGGTGGAGCATCATTTTGAGCAAAAGTCAATTGACTAAATATCAAAGAGGTAACAAAAAGCAAAAATAATTTTAAATGACTCATAATTTTATTGAGGATACAAAAATAAGAAGTAAAGGGCAGTTGACAATGAAATGCATAAAACTGTGTAATAAAATGAAATTTTTAATGTTAATGAAAAAGAGATTGGTTCATATGTTGACAACATAAATGAATCTAAAGTTGCTTAGAGTTTATTTTTGCCTTGCTAAATGAAGTACAGAATAGTCGTAATATTATCTTTTATATTTGTTAATAACATTGTATCTCAAACAATTACAGTTAAACAATATATAGATACTTTTAAGAATGTGGCAATGAAAGAAATGTTGGAGTTTAAGATTCCAGCAAGTATAACCTTAGCCCAAGGATTGTTAGAGAGCGGGAGTGGAAATAGCAGGTTGGCTAAACAAGGCAATAATCATTTTGGAATAAAATGTAAAAAGGACTGGACAGGTTGTACAATTTTAGAAGACGATGATGCTTTACAAGAATGTTTTAGGTGTTATGCAAAAGCTGAGGATTCATATAAAGACCATTCTAAGTTTTTAAGGGACAACAAACGTTATTCCGCCTTATTTCTTTTGGATATTTCGGACTATAAATCTTGGGCGAAAGGTTTATTGACAGCCGGGTATGCAACAAATCAAAAGTATGCAGATTTATTAATAAGCACCATAGAAAGAAATAAATTAATGCAATACGATTCAATGGTTTTGGCAGGATACAATCCTTATAATACTCAAATACCTGCTCGAATTGACATTGTTTATAATAAGGTACCTTCCACGGTTGTGCAGCCTAATGAGACAGTAGACAAAATTGCTAATATTAACAACAAGACAGTTAATAAAATAATGAAATACAATGACCTAAGTTTTCATTCAAATATAGAGCCTGGAGATGTGTTGTATTTAAAACCCAAAAAAAGAAAGGCAAGTGTTTCAAGTCATGAAGTTAAAGATGGAGAAACTATGTGGGAAATTTCTCAAAAATATGCCATTAGAATAAGTTCTTTATACAATAAAAATTTAATGGAACTTGGAACGGAACCAAAAGCAGGTGTGGTTTTGAATTTACAAAGAAAAGCCAGTTCAAGGCCAGATACCATATCAAAAAGTGAAATAATTGGTGAATTAGACAATTTTATTATTCATCATGTTTCTTTGGGGGAGACACTTTATAGTATCTCTCAAAAATATAATGTAAGTGTTGAGGCAATAAAGGCCAAAAACAATTTTAAAAACGATCAGATTAGCTTGGGAATGGAATTGAAAATTGAAAAAATTGAAAAAGGTGCAATAATTGTTTATAAAGTTCAAAGTGGAGATACATTGTATAGCATTTCAAGGAAATTTAATGTATCGGTTGAAGAAATTAAATTATGGAACAAAATTTCCGACAATTCCATTAATGTTGGCCAAAACATTGAGATAAGAACTAAGTAAAGGATTGTTGACAATGGGATTAATCAACCCGATTATCTGTTTTTTTATCATTTTTTTGTCATAATATATCCTAAAAGCAAATATTTATTTGTTTTTTTTGATAACTTGTCTATTTTTGGACCATAATAATTATTACAATCTGCATTATGAAAAAATTAATTACAAATTTAAAAATGCTAAAGCTTATGCTTGCAGCCTTACTGCTAAGTGCGGTAGGACTCGATGCAAATGCTCAGGCAGCACCGTGGTGTGACGGTTATCACATGTACAACAACTCGACTTATGGTTACTCTTCTGGTAACTACATTTTTGCACTCGAGCAAGTTCGTGTCAGCGTAGGAACTCAGGTTATTTATAACCATGCTGCTGATGGATTTAGCGGAGGCTCAACCTGTGGTTCAGAATGGAGATTATCCAACAGCACAACAAAAGCTTTTGACTTAACCGCTGGAAACACTTACACAGTTGAAGCTAGTGGTTCAAGCGGATCTTACGCTTACGGCGGATCAATTGGAGTATATATCGATTTTAACAACGATAAAGACTTTACAGATGCTGGTGAGTATTTAGGTAGTTTTTCTGTTCCTGGAACTGTTCAAACGCCTTCAACCTTGGGTTCAAGAACTTTCGCAATTCCTTGTAACATTACACCAAGCGCAACCCGTATGAGGGTAGTAGGTAACTATTCTGGTTACCCAATGAATGCATCTTACGGCTGTTCTACCTGTTCTGGACCTCCTTATTATGGCGAAACAATAGACTTTAGCATTAACCTAGTATTACCTACTAGTGTGTCTGCTAATTTTGTTGCTCCAAGTAATGTTTGGGTAAAAACAGTTAATAAATTCATCAACAGCAATCAATCAGGTTATACTGAACATGCTTGGGATGCTAACAACGATGGAACTTGGGAACAAAGAGGAGTTACAGCAAATTATAGTAATTCTCAATTATTTTGGTCAACACCAGGAAACAAATGTGTTAAATTAAGAAGTACAAACTGTTTAGGTAAAGATAGTATCGTTAAATGTTTTAACGTAGTAGCGCCTACAGCAATTCCGGTTGTTGATTTTGTTGCTGACAGAGTATTAATCGAGCAATATGAATCTATGCAATTATTTGATTTGTCATCTAACGGACCATACGATTGGACTTGGGACGTTTATGATTCTACAACTTATGCTTCATCTGGATACTATCCTAATTTAACAGATGGCGATTTATATTCAGATCCTTGGGGAAATGGTAACAATGAGTTTACAAGAAACCCTGAGTTTGCATTTGATATACCAGGATGCTACACTGTAGTATTAACTGCTAAAAATGATGTAGGCCCTTCAGCTCCAAAAAGAAAAGTATGTTATATCACTGTAACATTGCCAACTCAATACAATTTGGGTTATGGAACTTATGGTCCAAACAACGACAACATTGTAGGTAGTCCAAGTGGAACTATTTTTGATGATGGCGGACCAAATTTAAATTACGGTGGTGGTCAAGGTTTAGGAACTCGTTCTTATTTACAAATCACTCCATGTAACGCTTCTAAAATTGTGTTAAAAATGACTCGATTGAAGTTTAAAGATGCTGCTGATAAATTAAGTGTATGGGATGGTAAAGCACCAGGTGGCCCAGGTACTACATTGTTGGCTTCATGGGGAATGAGCTCTAAAGCTCCACAATCTGTTACTGCAACCAGTGGAAGCATGTATTTATTATTTGAATCAGATAATGCTGGAACTGACTCTGGATATGCTGGATCATATACTTCAGAATTAGGACCTGCTACATTGCCGGTTCCTCAGTTCTCGACCAACACTGTTCCAAGTTATAATGCTACACCTGTATTGTTTACCAATACAACTACCAACATAGTAGGTGTTCCAACTTGGGAATGGACAATTGATGACAATCAAGTTGCAAGAAATGCAAACAAAGACTTTAGATATACCTTCTACACAGATGGTCAGTACAAAGTATGTTTAGAAATTAAATCTTGCGTAGGTAACAACAAATCTTGTACTACAATAGATGTTGTAACTCCAAGCACTCAAACATCTTTAGATTTCATAGCTTCTAACCGTCGTCCAAACATTAATGTTGATGTTACAACATTGAGACCTTTAAGCGACAAAGCAAATAGATTCGAATGGACTATTTTCCCAGCAACTTATACTTTAATGAACCCACCTGCAGGTCCATCTACATATGGAACAGGTTTTATTAAATACAATGCTACTCCTGGTGATAGTATCCCAACACCAAGATTGAAATTTACAAGTCCTGGTTGTTACACTATTACTTTAAAAGCATACAATTCTTTAGATCCAACCAACACAACTAAAACAGTTGTTAAGAACAAATTTATTTGTGCTTTGGATTATTGCTCACCTTCATCTTACATATTAAGTAGTGACGTAGGTATTAACAGAGTAAAAGTATTGGATGGTTCATCTGAACTAATTAACAACTATTCAACTTCAGGCGTTGCAAGCTATAGCGACTTTAGTAGCACAGCTAAAGCAAACCTAACTTTTGGTAGATCTTACAATTTAGAAGTATCAAGAGTAGGTACAGTTGACCCAGCGAACAGAAAAGCTTGGATTGACTGGAACATCGATGGTGACTTTGATGATGCTGGTGAGCAAATACTTACTGAGGGCAGTTCATATAATTCTACTGTAAACGTATCATTCACTGTTCCTGCTCTAGCGCAATCATTCGAAGGTTTAACTAAATTGAGAATTGCAGCTAACTACAACAACGAAAGTACTACAGCTTGTGGACCTATCACTGCTGGTGAATTTGAGGATTATGGAATTGTATTATACAATGACAACAACCCTCCAGTAATTACTTTAATTGGTAATGACACAGTAAGAATTGAAGTTGGTACTTCATATACTGATGCTGGTGCAACCGCATATGATGCATCTGAAGGTTCATTAACACCAATTGGAACAACAGACTTAGATGCCGCTGTTACAGGTTTATATACTTATGAATATAATGTTACTGATAAATCAGGTAACAAAGCAGCACCTGCAATTCGCACAATCATTGTTGTTAATGATTTAACAAAGCCAATTTTAACTTTAAATCCTGGTAATGCTGGATGTATTGAAGCAAGAAGAGATAATGCTCCTTATGTAGATCCAGGTGCAACAGCAACTGACAACAAAGCACCATTCAACTTAACTTCATCAATCATCACTTCTGGATCTGTAGATTCTCGTACAATTGGTAGTTATGCTATTACATATACTGTAAAAGACGTAGCTGGTAATATGGTGAGCAAAACTAGAACAGTTTGTGTTGAAGATACAAAAGCACCAACCATTGACACCTTAGGCGACAATAGAATTCAAATTGGAAGTGTTTGGTTTGACCAAACAACAGCTACTGATGCTTATGACAATTCTCCTGTATTAGTTAAAACTTGGGGCTTCAATGGTCCAGTTAATACTTTATTGAGAAGAACATATCCAGTTGTATATACTGCTTATGATCAAAGTTCAAATCAAGCTACAGCTACTTCTAGAAATTATAGAGTAGATGACTTTATCGCACCTGTAATTAACTTAAATACATTTGATGTTGTTTATCATGAAGTAAGAACTTCATACAATTCAATTGCAGCAGCAGTATCTGATAACTACTATGGATCTGGACAAGTAAGTTTGGTTAAAATCTTCAGTGATGTTGATGCAACTAAACTAGGTACTTACACAGAAGTATATGAGGCAGTAGACGGTTCAGGTAACAAATCACAAAAAACCAGAACAGTTAAAGTTGTTGATACACAAGCTCCAAGAATCTGGGCTGAAATCATCCACGGTTGTGTAGGTGAAAATATTTGGCCAATGTATGGAATTTCAACTACTGATAACTACTACAGTCCAGCAGATTTGAAACCTTTGGTTGAGATAGTTAATCAAAACGTTAATATTTGGGAAGAAGGTATCTATTCAATTACTTATAGAGTAACTGACCCAAGTAACAATACTTCAAACGAATTCACTAGATTGGTTTACTTCACTTACTGGCCAAAATGCTTTAACAGCACAGTTTCTGTAAACGAGGTTAAATCAATTGAAGAAACAGTTAGTGTTTACCCTAATCCAAGTAGTGGAATAGTAAATGTTGATTTACAAGGTTTAGTTGCTCAGACAGCAAGTATAGAAGTGTACAATGCAATGGGTCAATTAATTTTAGTGAACAACTACACTGAGTCAAACAGCAAATTTGAAATCAACTTAAGCGGAAATGCAAGTGGTGTTTACACCATCAAGTTAATCGCAGATGGACAAGTGATTACCAAGCGCGTTGTTTTACAATAAGATATAAATTATTATACTAAAAAGGGGTGCATTTATTGCACCCCTTTTTTTATGTTAAGGCAATGCTGAACATATTTTTTTGGATTTCAATCTTGTTTTTTGTCAATTAATTGTCAATTAATTGTCAATTAATTGTCAAATAATGTTTCTTTGACTTAACTTATTTTAAATTTATATAATATTGAATATGAGTTAGTTAATATTTTAAATTGTTTTTTTCTTTTTTTAAATCATTGTAAAGCACTCAATTACTATTTAAAATTTATTTCACAAGATTAAATTATTGTAAAAAACACCTTAAATTGCAAACCAAATAACATTTATATGGATAAGTTTACTAATAAAATCATTGGAAGAATAATACTAAATAGGCTTTTCGGTCTATTATGTTTGTTTATTCTTGGTATCAATTCTGTATCTGCGCAGTATTGTTCTTCAAACGCCACATCTACTGCAGACGAAGATATTGCATCAGTTTATTTAAAAGGAAACACTGTTACTTTAAATAATGTATCCTCTACTCCTACATGTCAAACCTATACAGATTGGACAGGATTAACGCCTGTGGATTTATCTGCTGGCCGTTCTTATACGATCACTATTGTTGAAAGCACATGTAATGGTCATTATACCTATGCATGTAATGCTTGGATTGACTACAACAAAGATGGTACTTTTCAGAAAGCTGAGGCAGTTGCTGCAACCTCTCAAAGCAAGAATGGCGCAGGCGCTACCTTTACATATACGTGGTCAGTACCATGTAACATCACACCTGGTAATACCAGAATGCGTGTTGTTATGATTGAGGGAGCTGTAAATAATCCAGGATCATCTTGCGGCACTTATACTTGGGGCGAGACAGAAGATTACACAGTTAATCTTCAGTTGCCTTCATCTGTAAGCGCTAACTTTATTGCACCCTCTAGCGCTTGGGTTAAAACAGTTGTTAAATTTTTGAACAACAACCAAACTGGTTATATCTCTCACGAATGGGATGCTAACAACGATGGTTCTATAGAGGCACCCAACAGTGTTAATTTTAATTATACTTGGAGCGCTAGTGGAACCCAGTGTGTTAAATTAAAAAGCACCAATTGTTTGGGTAGCGATTCAATTATTAAATGTTTAACTTTAAATACGCCAACTGGTATACCAGTTGCTGATTTTGTTGCCAACAGATTGACTGTTGAACAATATGAGTTTACACAACTTTTCGATTTGTCTTCAAATGGGCCTTACGATTGGACTTGGGATGTATACGATTCAACTACTTATGCGTCATCTGGTTTTTATCCTTGCTTGGCAACAGGTGAAGTTTATTCAGATCCTTTTGGCAATGGCAACAACGAGTTTACCCAAAATCCTCAATTTGCCTTTGATATACCAGGCTGTTATACCGTAACCTTAACGTCCAAGAATGATGTTGGACCTTCTGCACCTCTTAAAAAGACCTGCTACATTACTGTTACCCTGCCAACACAATATAACTTAGGCTACGGCACTTATGGACCTAATAGCGATAACGTGGTTGGAAGTCCGGGTGGAACAATATTTGACGATGGCGGTCCAAACTTACAATACGGCAACAACCAAGGTTTAGGTTCCCGCTCTTACTTGCAGATTACGCCTTGTAATGCGAAGAAAATCACATTAACCATGACCCGCTTAAAATTTGCAGATGCTGCAGATAAATTAAGTGTTTGGGATGGTAAAACTCCAGGTGGAGTTGGAACAACGCTTTTGGCTTCATGGACAAAAGGCGCTAAGGCTCCAGCTTCGGTTGTTGCGAAAAGCGGAAGTATGTATATTTTATTTGAATCAGATGGTGCTGGAGTAGATTCTGGTTATGCTGGTTCTTATGTTTCAGAGCTTGGCCCTGCTACTTTGCCAACGCCTGCATTTAGTTCAAATACAATTCCGAATTATAATGCAACCCCAGCTTTGTTCACCAATAAGACTCAAAATATTGTTGGTGTTCCTACCTGGGAGTGGACTATTGATGACAACCAAGTTTCTAACAATGCTAAAAAAGATTTTAGATATACCTTCTACACCGATGGTCAATACAAAGTATGTCTTGAAATGAAATCTTGTGTTGGCAACAATAAATCATGTACCACTATCGATGTTGTAACGCCTAGTACTTCAACTGAGCTTGATGCGGTTGTATCTAACCGTAGACCAACTGTAAATAATGATTTAGTTACGTTCAAGGCAATTAGTGATAAAGCCAATAGATTTGAATGGGGTATTTTCCCAACGACTTATACTTTGATGAATGCCCCTGCTAGTCCTTCAACTTACGGACCAGGTTTCATTAAATACAATGCAACCCCTGGTGATAGCATTCCAATGCCAATCATTAAGTTTACTTCTCCTGGTTGTTATACAATTAGTTTGAAGGGTTATAACTCATTAGATCCAACAAATACCTCTAAAACAATTGTTAAAAATAAATTCGTTTGTGCCTTAGACTATTGTGCGCCGTCATCATACATACTTTCAACTGATGTTGGTATCAACAGGGTTAAATTAACTGACAATAATGTTGATTTAATTAACAACTACACCACTTCAGGCATAAATCCTTATACTGATTACAGTGATCAAATCAGCGCTAACTTAACTTACGGTAAAAAATACACGCTTGAAGTTTCTAGAAATAGCAATGTTGACCCTGCCAATAGAAAAGCTTGGATTGACTGGAACATAGATGGTGATTTTGATGATGCAGGTGAAGAATTATTCTACGAAACCAGCACATACAACCAAACAAAATCTCTTGTGATTACCGTTCCTGCTTTGTCTCAATCATTTGAAGGTAAAACCAAATTGCGTGTTGCTATTAATTACAACAATGAATCTACTACGCCTTGCGGTCCAATTACTGCAGGAGAATATGAAGACTATAGCATCGTCTTAGCTAATGATAACCAACGCCCGGTTATTACCCTTAAAGGTAGTGATACCGTAAGAATGGAAATTGGTGCTTCTTATACCGATGCTCTAGCAACTGCCTATGATGCTTCAGAAGGTGATATCACATCTGATATTGTAATGACAACAGATTTGGATGTGAATGTTACAGGTATGTACACTTCTGAATTTAATGTAACAGATAAATCGGGCAATAAAGCCCAGCCAGTGTCAAGGGTTATAATTGTTGTAAATGATTTAACAAAGCCAATTTTAACATTAAATCCAGGCAGCACGAAATGTTTACAAGCAGATAGAACCAATGCGCCTTATGTTGATCCAGGTGCAACAGCAACTGACAATAAAGCGCCATTTAATTTAACTTCAGCAATTGTAACTACAGGTTTTGTTGATTCAAAAGTGGTTGGTAATTATGTATTGACTTATACTGTTAAAGATGTTTCTGGAAATATGGTAATGAAAACTAGAGACATTTGCGTAGTTGATACAATTGCTCCAATCTTTACTGCTGGTGGTGATGACAAAATTCAAATTGCAAGTGTTTGGTTCGACCAAACAACAGTTGAAGATGGCTATGATAACAATCCAATGTTGATCAAAAATTGGGGCTTTAATGGTCCTGTAAATACGCTATTGAAAAGGACTTACCCAGTTGTTTATACCGCAAAAGATTCTACAGGTAATTCAGCAACGTTAAGCCGTAATTATGTTGTTGATGATTATATTGCACCAACAATTATTTTGAATACTTTTGAAGTTGTAAACCATAAAGTTAGAACAGTTTATAACTCTATAGCGCCTTCGGTTACTGACAATTATTATGGCCCTGGTCAAGTTAGTTTGGTTAAAATATTTGACAATGTAAATGAAAATATTGTCGGTGTTTACACCGAAGTTTATGAAGCTATAGATGGTTCTGGTAACACCTCTCAAAGAACGCGCACCGTGAAGGTAGAAGATAAAGTAGCTCCAAGTATTTGGGGAGAAATCATCCACGGTTGTGTAGGAGAAAACATATGGCCAATGTGGGGATTGTCTACTTCTGATAACTATTATAGTCCTAGTGATTTAAGACCTTTGGTTGAAATAGTTAGTCAAAATGTAAATATTTGGGAAGAGGGTGTATATAATATTACCTATAGAGTTACAGACCCAAGCAACAATACTTCAGATGATTATACTAGATACGTTTATATTACATACTGGCCTAGATGCTTTAACAGCACAGTTTCTGTAAGCGGAGTTAAATCAATCGAAGAAACAGTTAGTGTTTACCCTAATCCAAGTAGTGGAATAGTAAATGTTGATTTACAAGGTTTAGTTGCTCAGACAGCAAGTATAGAAGTATACAATGCAATGGGTCAACTAATTTTAGTGAACAACTATACTGATTCAAACAGCAAATTTGAAATCAACTTAAGCGGAAATTCAAGTGGTGTTTACACCATCAAGTTAATCGCGGATGGACAAGTGATTACCAAACGTGTAGTTTTGCAATAAGATATAAATAATTATACTAAAAAGGGGTGCATTTAATGTACCCCTTTTTTTATGTTTTAATTTTTTAGATCATCAAGGATTTCAATATTCTGTTTGCTTTTAATATTGGAATATAAATTTAGTATTGTAGAATAAATTGCCAAAGCTCCAATGCCAAATATTAAAAAATAGAAGCCGCCACTCCAATGCATAATTTTTAAAAGTGCACCAAGAATAATTAGTGCACTTGCCAGAGGGCGTAAAGTTTTCAAAGCTAATAAAGCCCATTTTGGAATAGTTAAAGCATTAATGATTAATGCTTGCTTAATAAATAGGGACAAGATAAACCAAATTAACAAACATAAACTCGGTATAAGTCTAAATATAAAACCAAATAAGATATTTTCTTGGGTATCTATCCAAGATTGAGACAATAGGAATAAGAACGCCAACCAAAGTAAACTGGTCTTGAAATGGCGCATAATCTTAACTATACAAAGGGAATTGTTTCATCCAAGTGTTTACTTCAAGCTTAATACTTGATAAGACTTCTGCATTGTCATGATTCATCAATGCTTTGTCAATCAAACTGGCTATTTTAGCCATATGCTCTTCTTTCATACCTCGAGAAGTAATCGCTGGAGTACCTAGGCGTATGCCCGAGGTCACAAAAGGAGATCGTGTTTCAAAAGGCACAGTATTTTTATTAATTGTTATATCACATTTTACCAATGTGTTTTCAGCCAATTTGCCAGTAATTAAATCTCCTTTTGGACGCAAATCAATTAACATTAAATGATTTTCAGTTCCGCCAGAAATGATTTTATAGCCTAATTCAACCATACTTTTAGCTAAAGCATTTGCATTTAACTTAACTTGTTTCATATACGATTTATATTCCTCAGTTAAAGCTTCTCCAAAAGCAACCGCTTTTGCTGCAATTACATGTTCTAGTGGGCCACCTTGGGTGCCTGGAAAAACTGCGCCATCTAAAACTGCACTCATCATTTTTGTTTCTCCTTTTGGAGTTTTAAGGCCCCAAGGGTTTTCAAAATCTTTACCCATCATAATGATACCTCCTCTTGGTCCTCTTAAGGTTTTATGGGTAGTTGAAGTAACGATATGACAATGTTCAAGTGGGTTGTTTAATAAACCAGCAGCAATTAATCCTGCTGGATGTGA
>JBIKPR010000073.1:0-12207 GCA_044357345.1 Bacteroidia bacterium | reverse complement strand
ATAAGCACTTCTAGCTGCTAAGGCACCAACAGATATAACTGCTTTCGAGCTTCCACCATTTTCACCTGCAGTATAGTTGGTGTTTCCATTGATGTAAGAATTTCTGAAATCTAATTTATTTAATTTATTGGTAAAAGAACCGCTGGTCCATTCACGGGTAGCGCCACTATTCCAAGCATGAACCAGGGAACTGTCAGAAACAACATGGGCAATGATTGCGTATTCTCTTTGATTTTGGTGGTCGGCCATAACGGTAATGTTCGGCTTTTGATTCAATGGATTTTTAGATTGACAAACAAACGCTGCAGAAAAAGTTGAACTGTCGGTGTTGAATTTAAAAACAGAAACCTTATCGGATGTTGAGTTTACGAAGGGTGTTTTTGCAATGGTAATTTTATTGGTATCTATAAACTCAATTTGGATAGAAAAATTTGAATTTTTACTGCCCCAAAAATCGGAATACACACTTTCTCTTTGTCTCCATTGTCTATTGTTCTCTATCATAATGGTAGAGGCAGTATCGCGGTTAAATTGATAATTCCAATGCATGTTGTTATCACCTTCATTGCCGTTGGCTCCCACTAAAACTTTTCCTTTGCCAACCAATGATTCAGTGGCAATATCAAACAAACTGGTGCCATCGTGTGGGCCTGTATGCATGCCCCAACTTAAATTAATAACAGCTGGTTTTCCTACTGATTCTGCGTAGTCAAATATGTATTTATAAGCATCAAGTATGGTTGGATTCGCAACTACATAGTCGCCAAGAGCTGAACCTCCTAAAGTATCGTTGCTGTATTTAATTGAAACAAACACCAATTCTGCCTCTGGTGCCATACCTCTGTATTGTAAATTAGGTGTTGAGAAGCCACTTCCGGCTGCTATGCCAGCAACGTGGGTAGCGTGGGTGCCATCAAGGTCATTTGCTGGGATGATGGTGTTTGAATCGATTAGTTCTGTTCCATAATTAAATCCATTAGGCGCGGGACCTTGCTTGTTGCTTTGTTGCCAATAGCGAACAATGCGGTTCTTTTTTCCATCTGCAGTAAAAAATGTAGGGTTGTTGCATTGAAAACCTACATCCACAATGCCTACCACAACGCCTTTTCCAGTATAATTCATTGGCAAACCATTACTCAGTCCATTTTGCACTTTGTCTACTGAAGTTGTTTGACGTTCTATGTCATTTTTATAATGGGTGGAATTGCTTCTTGATGAAATTTCTATATAATTTATACAAGAGATTTTTTGAATAAACTCAAGTTGATCTAATTTTAGTTGAATAGAAATTACAGGACCAAAATGACCATTGATTTTTATTCCAATTTCGGATAATTCAGAATCACAGGTATTGCTTGAACAATAGGCCAATGCATGAATATAACCATACTCATCTGCAATAGTAAGGTCATTTAAATCGGCATTTTGTGCCATCTTGCTGCTGTTTGAAAAGGCAGCTTGACCATATGAGAGGGTAGTCAAAAATACAATATACAGAGAGGCAAAAAGTAACTTCATAAATATGAAGAACAAATATAGGGCAAAACTTTCACATCATTTTGCCTTGGAATTATGAAGGTGAGCTTTAATTGATGTCCTCAAAAAGGAAATACTCTCCACTTAATTTATGCATAAAGGTAGTGGCCAATAATTTAACTCTTGTTTTAGCCGTTTCAATAATTGGACCTTCAAACATTGCATTGCTGGTTTCGAAGAAATAAGTAAGCCATTTATCAAAATGATTTTTTTCAAGACCTAGAAACATATGTTTTTCAAAAACATTCGTTTTGTAACCTTCTTTTTCAAGCAATACAAAAGCCCAAAATTCCACAATTTTTGGCAAGTGTTTGGGTAAATCAAGGTGTGCAAATTTGGGTGCAGTTATAGGGTCAGCAAGCAATTTCGAATAAAATGCATTTTGCCATGTTTCAATGTCTTTTTCCGTTTTAATATCGTGCTTCATCGTACAAATTTACTTAAAATGCATTTAGGAAATGGAGATATTTTGGAGCTTAATTAATGATGCAAATCAGTATCTATAAAAGCAAGTTGAAGCTCTGATTTTATTGTATATAATTCCATTTTTAATACATAGGTTCTCTCAAAAATATAGTATCATTGCCTTACAAAGATGCGCGAACGTAAATTTGTAGATCAAAATATTGAAAAGTGGGCGCAAATAGAGCGCAATCTTAAGCGCAAGCAAAAGAATCCAGAAGAGTTGCGCAAAGAACTTATTCAAGTAACAGATGATTTGGCTTATGCACGCACATTTTATAGGAGTAGATCTGTTAGAGTGTATTTAAACGGTTTGGCCCAATCTGTATACCACAAGCTATACACCGCACGCAAACCAGTTTGGACATCAATCAAATATTTTTTTAAAATGGATGTTCCAAAGATTATTTATTACAGTCGAAAGGAATTATTGGTGTCATTTTTAGTGCTCATATTATCTGTAGGAATTGGGATTTTGTCTACGGCAAAAGATGCTTCATTTGCAAGTTCAATTTTAGGCGCCGATTATGTTAAAATGACCGAAGAAAACATTAAAAATGGCAACCCCCTTGGGGTTTATAAAAGTCAAGATCAGTTTTCAATGTTTTACTCTATTGCGCGGAACAATTTAGAAGTTGGTTTAAAAGTATTTTTATTTGGATTATTGGCATCTTACGGGGCAGTAGTATTGATGATTAGCAATGGAATTGCACTAGGGGTGTTTATTTATTTTTTCTATTCCAGAAACCTTGTGAGTGAATTTAATACCACTGTATGGATGCATGGAAGTATTGAGATATTGACATTGGTTATAGAAACTTTGGCGGGGATTTTATTAGGAAGAGGATTAATTTATCCAGGTACTTTAAGCCGTACAAAAGCTTTTGCTGTTTGGGGAAGAAGAGCCGCAATGGTTTATTTAGCAACCATACCTTTTGTGTTATTTGCGGCTTTCATAGAATCATTTTTAACCAGGTACACAGACATGCCGGACATTTTAAAAATAATGTTAATACTAATTTCTGTTGCAGTGATGGTGTTTTATTTTGTTTGGTATCCCATTAGATTATACAGGAATCAGTCTGACTTTGATTTGGGACCTCCAGAGATAAAAATGGATATAGAATTTGAATTTAACCCAAAAGCTATTTTAAACACCGCTGAGATTTTTAATAAAACAGTTCAATTCATTGTCAAACGATTTAAAGCTTTTATTGGATTTAGTTTGGCCTTTTCAGGACTATATTTATTGGCCACTTATATGTTGTTCAGCAACAATTACTTCAATTCTTATAAAGTAATTGACTTAGGCGCAGAGGAATTATTTTCGGAATTTTTGGCTTTTAATTTTAATGAGTTGTATGCGCTAATTGGCAATCTAGGCATAATGTTTAATAGCAATGGCAATTTATTCATTTATATAATAAACTCTTTATGGATGGGTAGTATTTTGCTGTTTTCACTTAGGCTTTTTAAATCTCAATTTAAACATCTTAGTTTTGATATTTTTGCTGCATTTATGAATGCTTTTTTAATGGCATTTATCTTGAATTTGGGGTTTTTATTTGACAACTTTATTTTGAAATTATTTGCAGTATTTTTATCTCCAATATTAATTGGTTATGCGATTGATCGGGCATTTAAATTTGACAATGGTGTATTTTTAGAAAAATTGAAATTTTTGACCAGCAGTGCATTGAAGCGTAGCAATCGTTTGGTAATGATTTTTATTTTTGCGCTATTAATAGGCATGGTTTTCATTGTCTCACCAGTTTCTACAATGGGCGTTTCATTTATCCAATTAAATTTTATTTTAAGTATTGAAAATGCCGAAAACATATCCAAATTAATAATGGCTTTCTCTGTTTTATTACTTGGCAGTTTTATTTTGGCATTTTACTTTATACAATGTTTGTTTTTTAGCTTTACACTCAATGAGATAGTTACTGCGGGAGAGATTATAGAAGGAATTGAAGAAATTGGCAATAATAAGAAAGTATATGGGATTGAAACAGAGTAGTATTTTGTTTCTGATATTTCTATTCTTTTTGTCTGTATTGCAGGCAAAACAAAATGATAGCATGTTGCAAAACAGTCAATTTGACAAAGTGTATTGGGAAAAACTGGTAGATGACAAACAATTTGAAGAAGATGAAATTCATAGAAGTAAGTCCATGCCCAAAAGAAAATTAAAGAATAACGATTTGAATTTACCTGCACCAATTAAATATGCAATTTTGGGTCTTGCTTTATTGACATTGGTTCTTGCAATGTTTTATATTATTAAAATGTCAAAATCTAAGAATAAACAGATTTTCACTAAGACTGTTCATGATTTTGATGTGGAACAATTGGAATTAATAGATTATGAAGTATTTGAAAAGGAGATAAAGAAATACGTTGAGGAGGAGGAATTCCGGCTTGCTTTTCGTTGGCGGTTTTTACAGCTATTGAAACAAATGGAGGCAAAGAATTTAATCCAATATGGGCGGGATAAAACCAATAGCATTTATCTTGAAGAATTACAAGATAAGCAAGGATTATGTAAAGAATTTGGCCTCATTTGCAAACAATTTGACCCAATTTGGTATGGCGAAAAACCAATGAATCGATTGGAATATGAATCTATGAATGAAGTTTTTGACAACTGTTTGAAATTAATTTGATTTGAAAAACAAAGAATCAAAAATATGGCTTTTTCTATTGACGATTTTAATTATCGGCTTTGTTTATTGGCGTTGGTCAAATCCACCTAAAGTAAAGTTTAATTGGTTAAAGACTTATGCTGATGGGCAGCAAGATCCATACGATTTTGGGGTATTTAAATCCCTGCTACAAAAAAGAAGTAAGGGAAGTTTTAAAGAGATAAAAGGAGATTTAAACACCAGCCTGTCTGATGTAAATTTCAAAAATTCAACCTATATATTTATTGGAAGACAAGCTTATTATAGCAAGTCAGACATTGAAAAGTTAATGCAGATGACAGAACAGGGAGCAAATGTTTGGATCTGTGCGGAGAATGTTCCAGACACCATTTTGCAAATACTTGGAGGTGCCGACTCTAGTCTATTGATGGGAAGTTTTGGCAGTAGTAGGATTAAAGTCCAAAGTTTTATGGAGCAAGACACATCTATAATCTTTAATTGGACTGTCCGATCCTTTGAAAATAGAGCAGACTCATTCGAATGGAATTATATTTCTGGAACCATTTTTAATTCTAATACTTATTTAAGGGGAAGTATAGATGATGGCCTTAATTATATAGAATTACAGCGGGGCAAAGGAAAATTTTATTTGCATACTTCACCCATTCTTTTTTCAAATTATAGTTTGCGAAATGATACTGGATTTATGTATTTGTCGTCAGTATTTAAAGGACAAAGGTTTACTGATGTATATTATGATGTAGGATCAAGGAAGTATAGAAATGAAAACAGAAATAGGAACAAGGGCACTTCTACTCCACTTGCCTATATTTTGAGTCAAAGGTCATTGCGCTGGGCATGGTATTTATTTGTGCTTATGGTGATTTTGTTTTTTGCTTTTTACACCAAACGAAAGCAAAATGTTATTGCAGTTTTGCCGGTTAAACAAAATTTTGGTTTACGTTTCATTGACACCTTAGTGGCTTTGCATTTAAAGCAAGGAAATTACAAATACATGTCAGAGTTAAATATGGGTTTGTTTTTAAGTTATCTAAAAAAGGAGTTCTCGATAAGCTTGAATGAGATTGAATCAGATAATTACGGAACAATTGCCATTAAATCGGGTGTGTCAATACAAAGAATTAATTTGCTCTTTGAACGTTACAAACAGATACAAAATTCGGATGAAGTTAGTCAGGATATGTTTCTTGAATTAGGCAGTCATATCCGAGCATTTAAAAATTTGCAAAAAATAAAATAGATAAATATGGAAATTATACAATCAGAACAAGAATTGCCAAAATTTACAGAAGTTCAAATTGCTGCAGAGCGGATTCGAAAAGAAATACATAAGGTAATTGTTGGTCAGGACGAAATGATCACCCTTATACTAGCAGGATTATTTACAGGGGGGCATGTTTTGATAGAAGGTGTTCCCGGTATTGCCAAAACCATGACAGTTAATTTATTGGCAAAGGCATTGGACTTAAATTTTAAGCGGATACAATTTACCCCCGATTTAATGCCTGCAGATGTCACTGGAACTAGTGTTTATAATGTTCAATCTGCTTCCTTTGAATTTAAGCCGGGACCAATATTTTCAAATATTGTGTTGATAGATGAAATTAACCGTTCACCTGCTAAGACTCAGGCGGCATTGTTTGAGGTCATGGAAGAATTGCAAGTTACAGTTGATGGAAGATCACATCCAATGTCAAAACCGTTTATGGTTCTTGCTACGCAAAATCCGATAGAGCAAGAGGGTACCTATAAATTACCGGAGGCTCAACAAGACAGGTTTTTATTTAGAATAAAGATTGATTATCCAAGTTATTCAGAAGAATTGGAGATTATAAAACGATTTGAGGGTGATTTTGCGCAGTCAAGTATCAAGGAAGTGCAATCGGTTTTAAGTTTTCTAGAATTAGAAGCTTGCATGAAGGCCATTCAAAGTGTTTTTATTAAAGAAGAACTGATTGAATTTATTGCTAGAATTATTGATAAAACGAGGAGGACATCAGATCTGTTCTTAGGCGCTTCACCGCGCGCTTCTTTGGCCATTGTCAAAACTTCAAAGGCTCTAGCTGCGATGCAAGGCAGAGATTATGTAAGCCCAGATGATATTGTTTATTCACTTTATCCTGTATTGAACCACAGGTTGATATTAAGTGCTGAAAAAGAAATGGATGGATTTGAAGTTAAAGAGGTTCTAGACGAATTGATTAAGCAAGTAGAAGTTCCTAGGTGAGTATATTAAAATCAATATATCTTAGTGCTCGTTTTTTCAAGATATTAAGCGGGATTATATTTTGTTTTGTATGTTCTTATATACTGAGCAGTTTGTTTTTTCTTGCATTAATTTTACTGATTGGGTTAATACTCCTTTTAGGAATAGATTTAATTCAATTGTACACTCAAAATGCTCCAATACAAATTGAAAGGCTTGTAGGAAAAAGGCTGTCATTATCTGATGAGAATGAAATTCAATTGAAATTGATCAATCGCAGCAAAATGTCATGGACTTACGAATTACTAGATGAATTGCCTATTCAACTGCAGATTAGAGACTTTCT
The DNA here is from genome assembly GCA_044357345.1 of Bacteroidia bacterium. GTDB lineage: Bacteria > Bacteroidota > Bacteroidia > NS11-12g > UBA955 > JABMMZ01. The sequence continues at coordinate 4,991 of JBIKPR010000073.1, read as the reverse complement.
AATTAAGGGTAGAATAGAAGCTTTTGGCAAGAAACAACATGGATATAAAATAAGGCCGATTAGTCGAGGAATTTACACTTTCCATTTTGTTTATTTGTTTTTACTTGGTCCTATGGGCATGTTTAAAAGGCGGTTGGAGTTTAATTTGGAACAAGATGTTGCTGTTTACCCGAGTGTGATTCAAATGAAGTCATCTGAATTGTTCATGTCATCCAAAATTGCAAGGCAACATGGTGTAAAGAAAATACGAAGACAGGGTTTGAGTTATGAATTTGACCAAATTAAACAATATACACAAGGAGATGATGTTCGACAAATAAATTGGAAGTCTTCTGCTAGGCATCAGCAATTGATGAGCAATCAATTTGAAGATGAAAGATCGCAGACCATTTACACTTTAATAGATAAAAGCAGAACGATGTTGATGCCATTTAATGGTCTAAGTCTATTGGATTATGCTATTAATTCAAGTTTGGCCATTAGCAACATTGCTTTAAAGAAGCAGGATCAAGTTGGCTTGCTTTGTTTTTCTGATAAAATAGGTGCTGTTTTGAAAGCGGATAGGCGTCAAGGCCAATTGCAGTCAATTTTGGAATTGTTGTACAAACAAAAGGAGCGCAATTTGGAAGCCGATTTTGAAAATTTGTATTTGAGTATTCGGAATTTAATAAAAACCAGAAGTTTGCTTATCCTTTACACCAATTTTGAAAGCACTTATGCATTAGAACGGGTAAAGCCAATTCTAAAGAAACTAAATGCTCTACATCTATTGCTTATCGTTTTTTTCGAAAACACTGATTTCGATAAAATTTTGAGGTCTGAGGGCGATGGGCTTGATTGGAGTTATCGGCAAATATTGATTGAACAAGCTATGAATGAGAAACAGGCCATGGTGAATGAATTAAATACATTGGGTATACAAACTATCATTAGTAAACCAGAGGATTTGAGTATACATACCATTAATAAATATCTAGAGATAAAATCACGTGGACTTATCTAAAATCAAGTAGTCGATTAGATTTTATATTCGTCTATTATTCTATACGTTTATGCGGCTAAATACTAAAAAATTTATTGTTTAACTTAGTTTATGATTAAAGCTTGCGCACACAGCCAATTTCGAATATTCAATTTTTATCTATTCATTGGTCTGTCTTACAGTAATTTACCTTTAAAAATGACTTTTAAATGGTCTTTTTTGAGTAAAAACGCTCAAAAGAACAGGGAAAAATCCTCAAACCTATTAAATTCAATATTATACACACATTGTTAACAATCAATTAATCAGATACTTAGGTGTAAATTAGCGAAATAGCATTAAAAATATCGAAAAAAAATAGTGCAATTAGTACAATATACCTAAAATTTTATCATCTTTGCACGGAAGAAAAAGTGAAGTGAGCCTATGTTTTAGTAAAAATAAAATAAAAGCAAGTTTCATAATTTCCATCCGAAGGGATGTAGGCTACCAAAACGACAAACACAAATGCACAAAGAAATGAAATCACAATTCCAGGCCGGTCTTTTACCGGGCGGCTCATTTAATGGGCCAGGATTAACAGCTAAAAATCAGATCAATTCACCTATTTTATTACAATCTTTATTTCTATGTTCTGCATAGCGGCATGCTAGGATTTAATTTTTCTTGATCACGATTAACTGTTAAAAGGAATAACAATGTCAGAAGAACATTTAAGGAGTCAAATTCTGGAAGTTTGGAACGAGCATGTTTCAACTGTAAAGACAGAAAAGGATGCCGAAGGTCAGAGCGGCAATAACATTGACGATAGCCGTGTATATGCCATAGAGGTTGTTAAAATTATCATACACAATTTCATGAAAGGTGATTTTGATGTGAATGATTTCAGAACGGCATTAGACAGCTATAACAAGCACAACAATTTATGGGGATTCACGGCTAAATTGGGTCAAATGTATTTCAATCAAATGATTAAATACAACGAGAACAGTTTAGATAAATTGGGCGCAGCTTTAAAAGAACTTATAACTGAGCCTAAAAATTTAAGGGATGCATTAACAAAAATTGAGACTTTGGAAAAGATGACGATTGCCATTTATACCAAAGCCAAAGACAAACACAACGCGCCATATCCAGGAGCGGTTGGTTTTTTCTTGACTTATTTTTGGCAAATTAACAATTACAAAAAATGGCCGATTTTATATCCAAATTTAATCAGTTCATTTAAAGAGTTGGATATATGGGAAGAGCAAAAAACTCAAAAGGCGACTTATGAAGTATACTTATCAGTATATAATAAAGTTAAAGGTATTATTGAAGAGATAGCGGGAAGGGAAGTAAGCTATTGGGAAGTTGAGCATGCCTTATGGAATTTCAAATTTAAACCTGAGGCCTTGTCTTATGTTGCTGAATTAATTCCTAGCCCAAAAGCTGAGCCAAGCAACGCTATCGAACAGGAAGCAATAAAAGAAGAGTTAATCGTTCAACCCGCATTTGTAGAAACTGCAGAAGAAACGCGTGTAGAGGAAAGAAGTCAAGCACAAGACGACCACATAATGGCGAGTAAAGAAGCCATTAATTATAAAGAATATTTAATGCCTCGCTTGAGCCGCTTATTAAATAATGGGTATGTTCAAGATGATGCAGAGAATAGTTTTTCAGCTTTGGTTTTAGAAGCCTTTTCACAATTGGATTTTCAGGTTGAGGTATTGGATCAAAACAAAGAGAAAAATGCCTATGCAGTTTTGAGGTTTAGGGAAGAAAACATTGCTATAATTCTGGATGCCCATCCAAGCAGTGGAGATTTCCAAAAAGAAAACGACCGTCGAATTGTTAAGGAATATATTTCCGATAATTTGAAGGCATTGAACAAAGAGGGTTATAAAAAAGTGACGTACATCTTGGTTTCAAACCATTTTACAGATTTATACAATTCATTTGTTTCTTATATTAATTGGAACACAGACATTAAGAAAACTATTTTAATTAGCACCGAAGCAATTTTGTATATTTTGGCTTATAAATTAAAGAAGAAGCAAGGAATATATCCAATATTAGACCGTTTCGGAAGTTTTTCTAGCCATATCCACATGGGCAATGTGTCTGAGGAATTGGAGCGTATTTAAGGATTAAATTTCTTTCTATTTCGACCAGATTTAATAAACTTAAGATTAATATCTTGTAAAGTTAATATAATACTGTATATTTGCAGTCCCAAAAAATCGCGGGGTGGAGCAGTGGTAGCTCGTTGGGCTCATAACCCAAAGGTCGCAGGTTCGAGTCCTGTCCCCGCAACAAAGAAATAAGAAAGTGCCGCTTGAAAAAGCGGCATTTTTTATTTCTGAAAAATATATCAAGACTTCCGTTTGTATTAAGTTTTGATATTGAATTAAATTTCACAATTTTCTTAGAACATGGTCTTGAATATATTTTTAGAAACAAAAAATAAAGAATACGAAGTATTCTGCACTTTCTTTTTTCTTTGTTAAACCATCCCTTTAGGACCACCGTTAGGTAATCCTGTCTTAAAGCCCTGCCTTTGCTTTGAGCAATTTTACAAAATGAAAAATGGAAGGCATGCGAAGCAGGCCAGCACTTTGTGCATTCTTTGTTAAGCCACCCTCTTAGGACCACCTTTAGGTAATCCTGTCATTAAATTTTCTTAGAACAAGGTCTTGAATATATTTTTAGAAATAAAAAATAAAGAATACGAAGTATTCTGCACTTTCTTTTTTCTTTGTTAAGCCATCCCCTTAGGACCACCGCTAGGTAATCCTGTCCTTTTCCCGCAAAATGCCAAAGGCTCTGATTTGAGCATTTGGAGGCATAGAAAAAGAAAAGGATGCGCAGCAGACTTCTGATTTTGTTTTGTTTGTTAAGCCACCCCCTTTAGGACCACCGATAGGTAATCCTGTCTTAAAGCCCTGCCTTTGCTTTGAGCAATTTTACAAAATGAAAAATGGAAGGCATGCGAAGCAGGCCAGCACTTTCTTTTTTCTTTGTTAAGCCACCTCTTTAGGACCACCGCTAGGTAATCCTGTCCTTTTCCCGCAAAATGCCAAAGGCTCTGATTTGAGCATTTGGAGGCATAGAAAAAGAAAAGGATGCGCAGCAGACTTCTGATTTTGTTTTCTTTGTTAAGCCACCCCCTTCAGGACCACCGCTAGGTAATCCGCCCTGTCTTTCGGCAATAAAGGAAACCCCTGTAAAAATTTATTTACAGGGGTTCTCATTTTATGTGTAACAAAATGTTAACAAACCCGGAAATTCCGGTCCAAATTGACCCCTCCAAATTGTCTCTGACTTGACCTAAAAAAGTTTACAGTTTAAATGTTTAATCCTGAAATTTAAAGAAGAAAAATTGTGGAAAAATTTTCACTTTGTCTAAAAAAAAGACGTTTTTTGGTGTTTTATGCCCATTATTAACACTTAAAAACTAAGTAAAAATACTCAATTTTATTAAGCAAAATGGTTTTATTATTAAGAAAATTAAAACATAAACAACGAATAAACAAGTATATATATACTAAAATATAAAATTAATGTAAATTTAATTTATCAATGAGTGTTTAATACTAATTAATACTACTTTTACCTCAACCAAATTTAATAAATATGGAAAAAAAATTTTCACAAATTATCATGAAAGAAAATTCAGCATCAGGGTATGCAAGTTTTTTCAAATCTTCTATTTTAAAATGCAGCAAAACATTGCTTGCATTTCTTTTTACTTTGTTTTTCGCAGGAAACTTATTGGCACAATCAGGTGATTTTGTCACCCGCTGGGATTTAGCTGGTACCACCTCATTAAGTTTTGGCACCGCAACAAGTGGTACCGTAAGTTACTCCTGGGCAGAAGAGCTTCCAGGTACGGCAAGCGGTTCGGGCACCTTCTCAGGATCTACCTTGACCATTACAGGTTTGCCAAGTGGTAAAACCATTGAGTTGAGAATTTCCCCAAGCAATTTCCAAAGAATAATCATTGGCAATGCTGCAGTTGCACCCAGAT
>JBIKPR010000072.1:0-12267 GCA_044357345.1 Bacteroidia bacterium | reverse complement strand
AAAATAAGAATGTTTTTTATAAAATTATCCTTTTCTATCAATCCTTAGATACAATTCGATAACAAGTAAATTCAAAACCCAACCCATCCATGCCACTATTCGATAAGTATCCATAGGTGCTGTTTCAAACAAATTGGTTATAAGCCATTTACAAGCCCTTAAACTTATCGCCGAAAGCGTTAGAGCATAACTCCGAAACATAAACGCTCTATGGGCTTTAAAATCGTGTTTACGAGCAAGCAGAACTGCTTTTAATGTAAAAACAAACCATAATATAGAAAGTATGCAAAATGAAATCTTCGAACTGATTCCACCATTGGCATGTACACCCATAATAAATCCACTTGGAGCGGCCACTATTAAAATTAAAAAAAGATATAGATATCCGACAGTTCTATGCAATAATCTCCATCTTTTTCTAAAATGCTCGGAAAACTGTGTAAAGCCAGCCAATAATACGAATATTGAACTGTAAACATGAGAAAAAAATGCAATTTTATAATGCATATAAACTATTTGCTCCTGTTTAATTCTTAGAAAAGCTACATCAAAATTGATTGGAACATATTGTAATGTAATAAGCACCATCAAATAGGTGAAATACAACAAGCATAAATAAAAGACAACCCATTTAATTTCTCTTTTATTTATTGTTAGAAACATACTAAATCTAAAACTTTTTATCTACCAAATACATCATAATATTCTTCTGCATTCTTTTCATAGCGCATAAGCAACCCAATATTCTTCTTTTCCAATGCACTTAACTCCTTTTTAATGTCTGTCTTTACTGGATAGTACCAACTTTGTTCTTGAAAATATGAAGATAATTGAGTGCTTTTAAATGAATAACCATGTCTGGCATATATTGAATTTCGCAAGATATAAATATCAGCTTTGCTCAAATTTTCAACATCTTTACTATTTAATTCTTTTAGACTTGAATTAAAATCAAACACTGTTGCACTGGTAGAAAAATATGATTCTTCAATATATTCCTCATCTTCGTACATTAATTTGTTTTCCTTCATTTTATTGCCATCTATATATCTACTCTCTAGTTCAGTATTAGCATTATACTGAAACAAAGTTTTTCTCAAAGTATATTTGCGTGAAAACACTTTTATTTTGCCAAATGCCTGCCATGTACCAACTATTTCACTATCATTCTCATTGATTTTAAACTCAAATTTACCGTCAAATTTATCATCACCAGGTTCCATTAAGGAAAACAAATAAGAATTTCCTTCTTTCTTATAGTTGCCATTCAATGGTCTCCGAGTTCCAGAAACAACAGAGTGCCCAAAAACCGAATCGCCTGAGATAGAATCAAGAGAAAGGTTTAACTTTTTATAAAATTTCCATGCAGACTTGTCTGTATCCATAAAATCCTTAATTAAATTATTATTTTCATCAGGATCAAAATCTCCTACCCAATAACCAATAAGATCTGAAATATCTTTAGCAATTAAATTATTACTTACATTTCTGGGTTCCATTGAATTTAAATAACTGTTGTTTACAACAGCCGGCTCTTCCTTTTGAACTGGCTTTTTCTTTATAGCTTCTTGGCAAGAAGCAAATAGAATTAGACTAAAGAAAATACTATAGATGAATTTCATAATTATACAAAAATATAGAATTGATTTTATGTGGCAATAATACAAATATAGTTTTCTCATTTGTAATACTTTAACTTATCCTTAAACTGACTTTTGTGCTGTTAAAATTTTAACACTTATTAAAAACTCAAAATGAAAAAAATCCACCAATCCATTTTATTAATGGCAATTGCACTTATTACTATTGTAGGCTCTACATCTTGTAAAAAAGGCAATGATGACCCTGCAGTTTCTTTAAAAACCAGAAAAGATCGATTTACAAATACATGGACTTTAACAAAGTATGAAAAAAATGGCACCACACAAGACATTAGTGGAAGTACATATACATATATAGTTTTTAATTCTGGCACATTAACCCAAACGATAGAAGGTTCAATATTTGGGTTTCCTACCAAATCTATTAAAGATGGACATTGGGAATTTGTAAATGATGATGAAGATGTAAAAATAACCATCTCAAACAATCCCACAATTTATAATATCCAAAGATTAGCCAGTAAAGAGCTATGGCTTAAAACTTCTAGTGGATCCGATACCCATACCTACTATTTCGAAGGTTTATAATTATAAAAAACTGCTTGGGTAAAACCAAGCAGTTTTTTCTTTTATCCTCTCCAAACAGGCAGCCTACCTGGAGTTGCAGGGAATTTCAATTGTTCGAGTAATACTTCTAATAACTCTATTCCTTCTTTTAAATTTACAATTTCTTGATAAACAGGAGTAAACTTTTTCTTTACATCGGCTAACTTATCTTCATAGGTCTTAGAAGGTATTTGACTTGTAGCCCATAAATTTCCAACCAATCCTTCAGTTGAACCAAGTATCCCCGGCAGTATTTCAAACTCTCTGGAGGCCATGCTTCCATCACCATGCATTGCCAATTTAATTTTAATCAAAATATTTTCCAATTCTTCGATTTTCTTCAAAATTGATACCTCTTTTATATATGGAATTCCTGCTTTAATAAAGTTTAACTTGTTTTCTAAAACATCACAGTATTGATTTGAACCTGAAATAACTCTTCTAAGTTCTGCTAATTCATTGTTAAAATCATTATTAATTATTTCGTTTTCAAACATTGTTTTTAGTTTAAACGATTGTTCTGGCGTTGCGAAAATTATATCATACCCTTTCATTACCTTAATTTTAACGGAATACAATCCCGGTAATGCCAAGGCTCCTTGATCGTCACTTTCATAAGGATTATTTGGATCTGCTGTATAAAAACTAATTGGACTAGTTTTGTCATATCTGCCATTCCAAGTAAATCTATTAACACCCTTTTTAAGTGTCATTTTATATTGTTTAACTGTTTGTCCTTTTGAATCACTTATCTCTGCTAAAACAAAATAGCCGGTCTCTAAATCTTCTTTGCGAATACTGTCCTTACTAGGATAAAAATCATTGAATTGTTTTTCTTCTTTTTCTTTTCTAATATCTTTTATGGTTTTGAAATCATCTTTTATAGTAAAAGTAATATTAGCGCCTATTGAAGGATTATCAGTTGTATAAAAACTTTCTCCCTGAAACGATTTCCCTCTGTGACCCAAAGGATGAGAAGGTATATACACCAGAGCATCTTTTATAGGAAAAATACTAGCAACACTTTTATCTATTTCTGGCTTTTTAATTTCATATTCTTGCAATGGACTATAGTCATCTAAAATATAAAATCCTCTTCCAAAAGTAGCCAAAATCAAATCATTTTCTCTTTCTTGTATCGCAATTTCTTTAATACATATTGTTGGTAGACCGCCTTTAAAACTAATCCAATTCTTGCCTCCATCTATACTTGAAAACAAACCAAAATCTGTACCCATAAATAACAAATTTTTGTTTTTATGGTCTTCTGCAAGACACTGAGCAGAGCCCCTTACTGGCAAGTTATTCTGAATTTGTATCCATGTTTTACCCTTGTCTATGGTTTTAAAAACATACGGTTTAAAATCTCCATTTCTGTGGTTATTAAAAACGACAAAGGCAAGATTCTCATCGTGTTTAGATGCATAAATATTTTGCACCAATGTTTGTTTTGGAACACCCGGAATATTGTCAATTCTCATCCAATTAGAACCACCATCACTTGATACGTGAATCAATCCATCATCTGTTCCTACATATAATAATTTTGAATTAATTGGTGATTCAGATAAGGCTGTTATATTTCCATAAATACTGGTTGATTGATTTTTAGCAACTGCATCCATACTCCAAACTTTACCCATCACGGTCAAATTGTTTCGATCTAAACCTCTAGATAAATCAGGACTAATAATCTGCCAAGAACTACCCTTATCAGTGCTTTTAAATAACTTTTGTGCTGCGAAATATAAGGTTGAATTATCATGTGCACTTAATACAATAGGAGCATCCCAATTAAAACGAAATGCAGGTTCATTGCCTATTTCTAATGGTTTTATATCAAATGCCTCTCCTGTTTTTCTGTTGTATCTTACCAAGCCACCATACTGCCATTGGGAATAAACAATATTGGGATCTTTAGGATCAACTACAGTTTTAAAACCATCTCCTCCTACAGTGACAAACCAATCATAATTATGAATCCCACTAGCACTAATGGTTCTTGATGGGCCTCCTAATGTATTATTGTCCTGAGTACCACCATAAACATTATAAAATGGCATTGCATTATCAACTGTTACCCTATAAAATTGAGTAATAGGCAAATTAGATTTAAAATCCCATGTCGATGCATTATCCCATGTTTCATATAAGCCTCCATCGCATCCCATTAAAATATGGCTGGTATTTTCCTTATCAACCCAAATTGCGTGATTGTCTACGTGTTTATTATTTTCTCCCAAACCGTGAAAACTTCTACCACCATCAATACTTACTTCAGCCCAAGTATTCATGGAATATAATTTATCTGCATTTATTGGATCTGCAAATATCTCAACATAGTAATTACCCGCGCTTGAGTAAGGGCTCCTCTTTTCAAAACTCGCACCTCTATTATTTGAAAAATACAAACCTTGGTTTCCATTATTAGCTTCAATTAATGCATATATATAATCACTTTTTACCGGTGAAACGGCAATTGATATTCTTCCTACATCACCCTTTGGCAGTCCATTTTCCAATTTAAACCATGTAATACCAAAGTCAATGCTTTTATACAATCCTGATTCCGGCCCACCGCCAACATATGTCCATTCGTGCCTTTGTCTTTGATGGGCGCTAGCATACAAAATATTTGAATTGTTTGGGTCAATGTGAACTTCATTAAAACCAGTATGCTCACTAACATTTAATACTCTATTCCATGTTAAACCGCCATCGATGGTTTTATATATTCCCCTTTCACCACCAGAATTCCATAATGGACCATATGCTGCAACATAAACAATGTTGGTATTATTAGGATCAATAGCAATCATTCCAATATGCTCACTCGTTTTCAAGCCCATATTTTTCCATGACTTTCCCCCATCTTCAGATTTATAAATACCATCTCCATAGGCAACACTTCTTTGGTTATTGTTCTCCCCGGTACCTACCCAAATAACATGTGGATTTTTGGGATCCATTTTTAAACAGCCAATAGAAAAAGATGCTTGAGATTCAAAAACTGCCGAAAAACTAGTGCCGGCATTATTGGTTTTCCATACCCCCCCACTAGCTGCTGCCAAATACCATTCAGATTTATTAGTAGGATTTACCGCAATGTCTGAAACCCTTCCAGATGTCACAGCTGGTCCAATACTTCTAAAGTTCAAGGCATTTAAAACCGTTTCATAATTAATAGATGTATTGCTTACCGAAGCTTGCGGCGTTGATTTTTTTTGTGCATTTAGCATAAGACTGCTGAATACAATTAACGCCAATAAAGTACTTTTCATTTTAAAAATATTAATCTTCGAAATACGAACTAATATTTTAAAGTATCAAACAGAAAGAAAATTAAACCTATTTTGAATTGAAATTTAAAAGCCTAATTTTGAAAAATGCCTTACAAACAGATTCTATTAACATGTTTTTATTGTATATCAAATTCTATATTCAGCCAATGTAAAACACTATCTATTATTACCAATGATGCAGTTTTTATCTCAGGAATAAGCTCAAAATTCGAGCTAATGGTAGCCCCTTTAAGTTCAGGAGAGACGGTACTTTATAAAGTAAATGGCAGCAAAATAGATTCAAGTGTTTATAGAACCGTTAGTTCTGGTGTGGGAATTCATAAAATATTTGCTAGCGCTGAAATATATAATAACAATACTTTGATTGAAACCCTGCATCAAACCTATTCATATTTAGTAATGATGCCCATGGTTTATTGGGATGGACCAAATTCAAATATTCTTTATGCTGACATTGAACAAGTTTTATATGTTTCTATTCCTGGGGTTTCCCCAAATTCAACAATGTTAACTCTAGAAGGCGCCAAAATAATTTCAAATGTTAACGGAAAATACACCATCAAACCTGATTCTGGGGCAAGAAGCGTATCGGCTTTATGCGCAGCTAAATTACCAGATGGAACTGTAAGAAAAATGGGGGGTTATAAATTAAGGGTTTTAGAATTCGATTTACCTGAGGTTCAATTTAATTCCTTTAAGCTTAATGCAATTGCTCCCGATAGTATAAACTTAATAAAAGATCTTAAAACATTACAATTTAATCTGCATTATCAAATTACATCCTTCAGCCTCACATTAATTAAGAACAACATCGCTCAAAAGCATTTTTTTAAAACCAATGCAATAACAGATAATATTAAAACTATTATTAAAACCTTAAAAACAAATGATGTAATAATAGTTGATGATGTTCTGTGTAAAATACAATGGGTAGGAGAAAAAAAGTTAAAGCCTTTTGTATTTACCATTCCCTAATTTAACATACAATTTAAGGTGGTTTTAATGCCATTTAAGGCCTTTTCATCAAATTTCTATAGACATCCTCATACATGGGCAATATCTTATCTATATGAAAAGATTGCGCTTGTTTTAAAGCATTGCTTTTAAATGTCTTTAAAATTGAATCGTTAGATAAAATATACAATGCATTTTTAGCCATTGATTCAATGTCGCCAACATCACTTAGAAAACCTGTTACCCCCTCTATATTTACTTCTGGTATACCCCCAGTATTGGTGCTAATAACTGGCACTTCGCAAGCCATGGCTTCCAGCGCTGCCAAACCAAAACTTTCAGTTTCAGATGGCAATAAAAACAAATCACAAACGGACAATATTTCTTCAATTTGTTCTTGCTTACCTAAAAAAGTAATGCGATCACATACACCAGTTTCTCTGCACAATAATTCAATATTTGTGCGTTCTGGACCATCGCCGATTAATAATAATTTTGAAGGTATTTTATCCGCAATTAATGCAAAAACCTTTACAACATCCTCCACCCTTTTAACTTTTCTAAAATTAGAAGTATGTACCAATATCTTTTCGTTTAATGGAGCTATTGCCTTTTTAAAGTGCTCCTTCTTTTGCTTGGTAAATCTTGAAAAATCTATAAAATTCGGAATCACATATATATCCTTTTGAATGTGAAAGTTATTTAAAGTATCTTGCTTCAAGCTTTCAGAAACCGCAGTTACCGCATCCGAGTGGTTTATCGAATAAGATACTACCGGCTCAAATGTTGGATCTTTTCCAACCAAAGTAATATCAGTCCCATGTAAAGTCGTTACAATTGGAATATGAATTCCTTGCTCTTCTAAAATATTTTTCGCCATCAAAGCAGCACTTGCATGAGGAATAGCATAGTGCACATGCAAAATATCAATCTTATTCTGTTTTACAATATCAACAATTTTACTAGCCAATATTGTTTCATATGGAACGTATTCAAATAAAGGATATTTATAAATAGATACCTCATGAAAAAACACATTAGGATTAAAAAAATCTAATCTAGCAGGTTGACTGTAACTAATAAAATGTACGTTATACCCTTTGGCAGCAAGAGCTTTTCCCAGTTCAGTGGCAACAACTCCACTTCCTCCAAAAGTCGGATAACAAACAATTCCTATATTCATCTTAGTGTTTACAAAGATACTAAAGTTTTGTTTCCTTATTTTACCTTAGAACTTTACCAGAGTATTAAGAAAACTGTCTAACCGAAACAATGGTTGTGGTAAAGATGTTCTATCGTTATTCCAGTGAAAACTATAAAGAGATTTACCTTTAACCTTAATATAAAGAAATGATGTCATATTAGCGTAGTTGTTATAACTAATTCTGCTTAAAGAATCTGAGTTAATAAGGGTGCGCAAATAGCCTTTTTGTTGATTGGTAATTTTTCCTAATTTAGTTGTATCTCCGGGAATACTTATTTTTAAAACATCTCCTTTCCCCACAATTTCGTATTGGACCGTTGCGCCAGTAAACCCTCCACCACTACCGTAAATTATATGTAAGTCCGATTGTTTTTTATAAACTGATTTTGTTGAACAAGAACCCATTATAAAAAGCGATACCAGTAATACAATACATGGCTTCATTCTAAAAATGGATTAAAATTGCTCTAGAAAACGTACATCATTTTCAAACATTTGACGAATGTCTTTTATGCCATATTTTAACATGGTAATTCTATCAATACCCATTCCGAATGCAAAGCCAGAATACTTTTCTGGGTCAATTCCACAATTAATTAAAACATTAGGATCAACCATTCCACAGCCTAAAATTTCTAGCCAACCTGTTCCCTTTGTAAGTCTTTTGTCTTGCTCTGTCTCCGTTCCAAGATATATATCCATCTCTGCACTTGGTTCTGTAAAAGGAAAGTAAGAAGGCCTAAATCTTATATCTCTTTCTCCGAAAAATTGTGAAACAAAATAATATAAAGTCTGTTTTAAGTCCGCGAAACTTACCTTTTCATCTATATAAAGCCCTTCAATTTGATGGAAAAAACAATTTGACCTTGATGAGACCGCTTCATTTCTATAAACTCTTCCTGGCATTAATGCTCGAATTGGAGGTTTTTCATTTTCCATTAATCTCACTTGTACACTACTTGTATGCGTTCTTAATGCATAATTTCCTTTTGGTTCTTTATTAACAAAAAAAGTATCCTGCATATCTCGTGCTGGATGGTTCTCTGCAAAATTTAATGCTGTAAAATTATGCCAATCATCCTCTATTTCTGGACCATTTTCAACTGTGAAACCTATGCTTTCAAAAATTTCTAAAATATCATTTTTTACAATTGATATTGGATGTGTAGAGCCTATCTTTTGAGAAAAAACTGGTAATGAATCATCAATAGAAGTTTTATTTACACCGGCAACGCCGGAAAATTTTTCACGCTTTTCATTAAAAATAAATTCCAGTTCTTGTCTAAGAATATTTAACTGTTTTCCTATTTCTCTTTTTTCTTCACCGCTTATAATTTTAAATTCTTCAAATAAAATATTCAAATCTCCCTTTTTAGATAAAAAAGTCAATCTATAATTTTCTAAATTTTCTAAATTTTCAATCGAAAATTCTTTAGCTTTATTCTTCAGTTGTTCAATTCTTTCAAGCATGGTACAAAAGTAGTTTAAAGTTTTTATTTCAGTTTAGATTGGTTTTCAACGAACAATAATAAAATAAGATTTATTTAAATTATATATTGTATTAGTATAGTGCTGTTGATATCGTGATAACTCACGATTATTATATTATTAATATTGAATCTTTTAATTTCTAATCTTTTTACCCACTTATAATTAATCTTTGATATCTATATTTTACTAGTGTTTCCGTTGACTAATTCACATATTAACATCATTGTTAATATGTGTTATTGCCTTTTTCTATTTTGGTGATAAACCTGCTATTTATTCTATAATTGTACACTTATTTACTACCTTTTAAACATTAAAAATGTTCCTCATGTAGGTTTACTTTAATTAGAAGATTTATACCCTGAATTGTTGTTAATTATGTTGAAAATTACTCTATTTTTATCACTAATTTTTCTTCCCAAGATGCCTTTAAATACAATACTTTTTCGTATATAGGAATTGTATTTTTTATCATATTAAATGGATTAAATGCATTTTCATAATTATGCTTATAAATTTCTAATTTATACGATCCTGGTTCAAAAAATTCTTCTATATTATTTAGATTATAAATTGTCCTTATAAACTTACCCTCTTTAAATATTTTTATGTCATAAAATTGAATAGATGTATCTTTTATAGTTAAGCTTAAATGGGATAATTTTTGCTCTTCAATTATACTTTTACTCTTTAAATCAATTGTGTCCTGTATAGCAGTATTTTTATTTCTAATAATAAGTGTATCAGGTTTTGTATATAGAGTTCTTCTAATGACGTTTAAATGACTATTTTCTTTAAAATTTCTTGAATCAAAAGGTAATTTATATTCAATATTATAATGATTCTGATTTTTTGTTATTTTTAATGAACTAGCAATCCAATTCTTAATTTCTATATTTTCATTAAATTCTAAGGTTGAATCCTTAATTAAATCACCATATTTATAACTATTCTTTATGATTGAATATTCAGATGTTACTAGCACAATATCGCTAGTATCTATTTTTAATAACTTACTTATTTCTGTAAGATTATCATTTTTATCATAAGTTATTTTTAGACTCTTTGTTATTTTATCTAAGTATGTATTTTTTATTGAGAATGGTTTCTTCCAATTAATTAGTTCTAGGATGTAACTACTGTCTTTTCTTATACATTCTTTAAAATTTATTGCTTCGTATAAATCTGGCTTGTTGTCATTATTATTGTCTGTATACAGCCATAAATTGTATACGCTATCTTTTATTCCTTTAAATATAATTTGATCGCTTTGAACAGCTATTGTATAGTCTGTATTAAATGATTTAAAACTATCACGACCGGAGTTATTATTTATAGAAGCTTTAATATTTTTAAACTCTTTTATATTTGGTATTCCAATACGAATATTATTTGAGTCCTGTAATTTATTAACTGAGAAAATAGTATTTTGAATATATCCATTTGATGCATTATTATCTACTATGCCTCCGTTTATAAATAAATTATATGTTATATTTTCTCTTAAGGAACTATCTAATTTTATTTTGACTTTTTTATTTTGACTGCTTATTTTTATACCTGTATGTTTTGGTAATAAGTAAATATTCTTCTCAGCATTATTTAAGCTGATATATTCATCAAATTCTAGTATAATCTCTCCGTCTTTAAAATTATCTTGTGTTAGATTCGTTTTTAATAATATTGGTGCTTTATCATCAATTGGACCACCACCGAGATTTCCTACATTGGCACAAGAACTTAGTAGTAACAATATGGTAATAATTTTTATATATCTCATCTTCCTAAATGTACTAAAAGGACGGAAATATCTGAAGGTGAAACCCCGCTAATTCTTGAAGCTTGACCAATATTTTCTGGTTTGATTTTATTTAACTTTTCTCTACTTTCTAGGCTTAGTGTTTTTAATAATGAGTAATCGAAGCTAGAACTTAATTTGAGGTGTTCCAATTTTATCACTTTCTCAACCAGTTGTTTTTCCTTTTCAATATAACTCTCGTATTTTATTAGTATTTGAGCTTCTTCCTTTATCTCATTTTCTTCATTACTTATGCGCTCATAAATTGAATTAAAATCTTCTATTTCTAATTGAGGTCTCAACACCAGTTTGTCTAATTTTACCTTTTGGTCAATCAGATTGGTTTCTTTATTCTTCAACAACCCATTCACGTCATTTGGTTCGCAAGAATGGTTTTTTATATATTGTATTAGGTCCTTAACTTTATTGGTTTTTTCTTCTAAGCTAACAATTCTTTCTTCTCTAGCTAGGCCTATCTTATTACCCAAATGTGTTAACCTTTCATCGGCATTGTCCTGTCTTAGCAGTATTCTAAATTCAGCCCTGGATGTAAACATTCGATAAGGTTCTTCTGTTCCTTTGTTTATCAAATCATCTATTAACACCCCAATATAAGCATCAGATCTTTTTAGTATAAATTCTTCTTTTCTGTTTATCTTTAGATGTGCATTTATTCCAGCCATCAAACCTTGGCAAGCCGCCTCCTCATATCCAGTAGTTCCGTTTATTTGACCAGCAAAGAATAAATTTTCAATAATCTTTGTTTCTAATGATGCTTTTAGCTGGGTCGGGGGGAAGAAGTCATATTCAATGGCATAGCCTGGTCTAAAGATCTTGGCTGTTTTAAATCCTGGTATCTGGCGTATTGCTTTTTCTTGTATATCTTCAGGTAATGATGTCGAAAATCCGTTTATATACATTTCAACTGTTTTCCAGCCTTCTGGCTCAACAAATATTTGATGCCTATCTCTTTCAGCAAATCGATTAATCTTGTCTTCTATAGAGGGACAATATCTTGGACCTAATCCAGATATACTGCCATTAAACATTGGTGACCGGTCAAAACCTTCTCGCAATATATCATGAACATTTTCATTGGTGTATGTAATGTAACAGGGTAGCTGTGATTTAAGCGCCTTTGTACTAGTAGAAAACGAAAATTTACCTGGATTAACATCTCCATCTTGTCTTTCCATTTGCGTGAAATCTAGCGATCTTCCATCAATTCTAGGTGGTGTTCCTGTTTTCATTCTACCAGCTTGAAATCCTAAACGGACCAGGTCTGCTGTTATGCCAACGCTATTTGCTTCG
>JBIKPR010000071.1:0-12463 GCA_044357345.1 Bacteroidia bacterium | reverse complement strand
CTTTTCTACTTTCTAACCTAAAGTTTGTCTCTATTTCTCTACAGTGTTTTTCAGAACGGGAGTGCAAAGGTAATATTATTCCCCACTATCCCTAATCTTTTTTCATTTATTCTTAATTTACATCACAAGACGCTGTAAATTAATGAATTAAATTAAAAGCCTGAAGCCAGCATTTTCCCAAAAGTCTCTAATTTCAATGGTATTCAAATATCTTGCCCTCAAAAATCCTTTAAAATCAATGGTTTTTGATCCTATTATCATCCCTTTTCATATCCCTTACCCATCCATTTTCTTCCCAACTTCTCAAATTTTGCTAAAATTCTCATTTTTTCACCCTCCATTTTTCGACTTTTTGATTCATTAAGATGAATCCTTGACCATGAATATCTGTAAAATAAAAAAAGCCCAAAAGAAGCTTACTCCGTTTGGGCCTTATTAACCAAAAATACGCTTATATAGTAAAGCGTAAATTAAACGCTGTATTATATGTTAATGCATTACTTCTTAGAATTCCATAATCCATCTTGTAGTCCTGTCTGTTCTTCTGATACTGCAAAGCACATCTTAAATAACAATGATTCAAAGGTGCTCTTCTTATAATAGGTTTGTCTCTTTACTACTTGACCAAAGACAAAAAAAATCTTTTAAGAAATCAGTAATTACCCATCATTTTTTGGATGTACTTTCCAACGATATCAAACTCTAGGTTTACTGTGTCATCAACGTTAAGTTCACCAAACACCGTGTGCTCATACGAATAAGGAATTATGGCTACAGAAAATTCATTTTCTTTGCTATCTACTACAGTTAAGCTAGTACCATTAACAGTTATAGAACCTTTCTCAACTGTTACACCCAATCCTTTAGGATATTGAAAAGTAAAACGCCAACTACCGCCTTCATCAAGTTTTTGAACACAAGTGGCGGTGCAATCAACATGTCCTTGGACGATATGACCATCAAAACGGCCATCCGCTTTCATGCATCTTTCTAAGTTTACATGTTTGCCTATGACCCATGATTTTAAATCCGTTTTATCTAAAGTTTCTTGAATAGCGGTTACAACATGGGTATTATCTGTAATCTTTACAACCGTTAAGCACACACCATTGTGGGCCAAACTTTGATCAACCTTCAATTCTGAACTGATTGAAGATTCTATGGTAAAATGGATGTTATTTTGTTCGGTTTGTATGGCTTTTATTTCACCCATACATTCAACTATGCCAGTAAACATGCTGCGAAGATAGTCTATTTAAAATTTTAATTGAAGGGAAACACCTATTTAAACACAACAACTAAACGCAAGTTAATGCGTCTGCCCGTTAAATAATTTGGAACACCATAAGTGGTATTACTGAAATCCTTCACCCATAAATAAGAAATGACATTGTTAATCTGCAGCAAATTATAGACATCAGCGCCAATCCACATATTGCGGATGAGTTTGCTTTTTATCTTAGTCGATTCACCACCTACAATAACTTTACTAAATCCGATATCTACCCTTTTATAAGCTGGAATAGTATATCCTTCTTTGTACCTCGCAGATCCCCCCAAATAGTATGGCAATCCCGTTCCAAAATTCATCATAAGATGCATGCGGTAGTCTTTGTTTGAATTTAATTCATCTTGAAACATAACCGATGCGGTTACTCTGCGGTCAGTTGGTCGCCTCAACAAACCCGTTTCTATTTCTTGATTGTTGGAATTCACATACGTAATTCTCTCATCTGTTTTTAATACACTAAAAGAAAACCAACTTTCTAATCCTTTGATAAACTCTCCATTTATTCTGGCATCAAAACCGGTGGCATATCCGCGTGCTGAATTGGTGGCATAATAACGTATGCGAATATTATCTAAAACATAAGGCACCAAGTAATTTAAGTCTTTGTAATACATTTCAGCGGAAAATTTAAACGGCCTTCCAAATGACTTAAACCCAAATTCCATTCCTGCGGTATAATGTATGCTTCTTTGTGCTTTTAGGTTCGTATTTAATTTTCCCTCAAAGTCGCGCATCTCTCTGTAAAACGGCGCTTGATAATAATATCCAAATGCAGCTTTCAATAAAATGTTCTTTTTCGTAGGAACAGAATCGCGTTTATGACGGGCATTGTAATGTTTGTTCGGCTCATAATACATTTGAACACGGGGAGATACCAGTGACTGGCCATTCAAACTAGAATACAAATACCTTGTTCCTGCAGTAACAGTAAATTCATTAACTGCGCCAAAACCTTGATGGAATTGGGCAAAACCAGAAAACCTTTGGTTGTTGATGCTCGATTTTGAGTTTACGTTGTCATTCAAATAAATGCTCGAATCATTGCCCGGCAAGGTGCTCATGTTATACCCACCAGAATCGGCAAATTTCCATTCTTTAAAACGGTCGTTTATACTTTCCATTTGGTATTTGAAACCGTAAATTAATTTTCCTGGATGGCGCATCTGATCGAGCTCATACATTATTTTCTGAGCAGATTTTATTCCAGCAAATTTAATTACGCCTTGATGGGCAATATTGAAAACAGAGAAATACAAATCGTTTCGTGCATGGTTGATAAAATACCCCCTACCTAATAATGACTTTGCATTACCAAAACCGCTAGAACCTAAATTGTTGTCGACTTCTGAAATTTCATAGGCACCTTGAATATCGTAATGCTCCATCTCTGAAGAAACAAAACCAGAGGCCATGAATTTTAATTCTATTCTTTTTTTAGAATGGACAAACGACAAACCACCCATCCCAGATCGGTAATCGACAATCTCTTGACCATCCATACCTATGCTCAATTTCAATGCACTTTGCAGGGTCCCGAATGTTGTTTCTTGACGTTCAGGTTCAAACCTGTAACGATTCTGCGCATAATTAAGCAACAACTCCAAACGGTTGTAACGGTTAAAATGCCAAGCAAACAGAGATTGCATATCGCCAAACCTCGATTTGTACAAACCTTCAGCGTCAAAGGTATTAAGCAAATTTTTATTTCCTCTATACCTAGCGCCTACTAGATAGGTGAATCTTATAGAATCTCGTTGTCCTACCCTTTTATGCGCCTTTGCAAGTCCCTCAATAAAAAAGGTTGCACCCAACATTCCAATTTGCACACCTGATGCATTGGCCTTTGGGCTGCGGTAATTGACATCCAACACCGACGACAATTTATCGCCATATCGCGCTTCAAAACCACCTGCAGAAAAATTAACATTGTTAACCAAATCTGGGTTTATAAAACTCAAACCTTCCTGCTGACCACTGCGCACCAATTGTGGTCTATAAATTTCAAGGTCGTTAACATAAATTAAATTTTCATCGTAACTACCACCACGCACATTGTATTGTGAACTGAGTTCGTTGTTAGAACTCACGCCTGCCATCGTTTTGATAAAATCCGAAAAATCACCAGAAACACTAGGTCTACTGCTCAATGGTTTCATCACGATGTCTCCACGGCTTTCTCTTTTATCACTAATTCCTCCAGGATTGTAGGTTGTAATAGAATTACTCAATGTAACGTCGAGTTTGTAATCTTCTTCTTCAAACAAAAAAGGCACCGCAGTCAAATAAGGTTTAATGCCTGGGGTCTCAAACTTTAAAATATTTTTCTTTTTACGGATGTAAGGGACTTTATAATTCCCTGCACTGTCAGAATACCAAACGCCTTCAAGCGCCGAATTGCGGATCACTACCTTTGAAATGGCTGTTCCACTGTCGCTTAAAACACGACCATGCACAAACGACTGCCCAAAAGCAGCGGATACAAAAAAAAGAGATATGAGCAGAGCTGTTAACTTCAAAAACGGTTTTGCTGATTAACGAATACCTGCTTGAATTATTGCTTTAGTTGA
This sequence comes from Bacteroidia bacterium, assembly GCA_044357345.1. Classification (GTDB taxonomy): domain Bacteria; phylum Bacteroidota; class Bacteroidia; order NS11-12g; family UBA955; genus JABMMZ01. Next base: position 8,605 of record JBIKPR010000071.1, on the reverse strand, counting down.
GAAATCATGACTTTCGGATCAGGCGCTGAAAAAACAGTATTTCCTGCAACCAAAACAGTAGCGCCGGTATCGACTAATTTTTTATAGTTCGCTAAAGTAACACCGCCATCAATTTCGATATCGAAACTTACGCCCAATTTGGCTTGCATATTTTTCAATTGCTCAATTTTGCGGTAAGTATTTTCTATAAATGATTGCCCCCCGAAACCCGGATTAACGCTCATCAAACAAACAAGGTCTAAATCGCCAGCCACATCTTCTAACAAACTCACATTAGAATGTGGGTTAACGGCCACACCTGCTTTCATTCCAGCGCTGCGTATAGATTGCAAACTGCGGTGTAAATGGGTACACGCTTCAAGGTGAACAGATAAAACTGCAGCACCAACTTCAGCAAAACGGGTAATGTAACGGTCAGGGTCTACAATCATTAAATGCACATCCAAGGGCTTTTTTGCATGTTTTTTCAAGGTGTTCATCACAGGAAAACCAAATGAAATATTTGGAACAAAAACACCATCCATAATATCTACGTGAAACCAATCAGCGTCACTCTCATTGATCATTTGAATGTCGCGTTCTAAATTACCAAAATCAGCGGACAACACACTTGGTGCGATTTTAAATTGCATGGGTGCAAAGTTATGCGTTGTATAGATACTAAGCAATAGTATAATTACAAACGAGTAATGCAGCACTTCACCAACAATTACACCCCAAAAAAAACTTACCAATTCATGACAGCAACTCTACTTCTCAATTCATAATTTCCCATTATCTTCGCAGAAAATTTGTAAAATGCGCTTAATACTTTCAATACTATTGATAACTGCTAGCTTTATTTGTTTAAATGCTCAAAAGAAAGAAGATGTCACTGCTCGAATGAAGTCGGATATTTCTTATTTGGCAAGCGATCAACTTGAAGGTCGTCTTACAGGATCCTCAGGAGAACTGCGCTCATCTTTGCATATCGCCGACCAATTTAGAATGAATGGTGTAAGTCCCAAAGGCAACGACTCTGGCTCATATTTCCAAACCTTCAGCATTGTGCGTTTAAGAATTTCTCAATACAGAGGCACTTTGTTGTGGACAGACAAGAATGAATTTATGCGTGGACTAAAATCTGACCGTGCTGAATTTTATCCGCTATCACAAAGTTGCAACCTTGACAGCGTTAACAATACACCCACTTTTTATGCGGGATACGGAATCTTAGCACCAGAAAACAATTACAATGATTATCAAGACAGCAACGGCATTCGTGGGAAAGTTTTTATTATCAAACTTGGAAGTCCTGAATCCTCAAACCCACACGGAAAATATTCTGCATACGAAAGTTTAAATTATAAGGTCGACCAAGCCATAAAATTTGGCGCTAGAGGCGTTGTGTTTATCAATACGGATACGGCCATAGAAAACCCAAAGGGCAAACTCGACCGTGAAATCAAACCGCGTTCTATTCCTGTTGTTTTCGTGAACGCCATGCAAGCTTCATTGATGAACGCCAAGCAAATTAGCTTTAAGGTGGACATTAAACAAATCAATTCAACAGCCCACAATGTTATTGGATATATCAACAACAAGAAAGCAAAAACCATAATTATTGGTGCGCACCAAGACCATCTTGGGTACAATGAATTCGGTGGTAGTAGAGACACCAAAGGTGGTCAAATCCACAACGGAGCCGATGACAATGCCAGTGGTGTTGCCATGATGCTGGAGTTAATGCGCAAAATCAAAAAGTCTAAAAAACTGAGACAGAACAATTATATCTTTATCGCTTTTAGTGGCGAAGAGCAAGGGTTATTGGGAAGCAATTATTTTGTAAACCATCCTGTTATCGATGTAAAGACCGTTCAATATATGTTGAACTTTGATATGGTTGGCCGTCTTGATTCTAGCAAAAAGACCTTGATGGTATACGGAGTAGGAACTTGCCCGCAATGGAAAACAAGTCTCGCAGGCTTAAAAACTGATTCAACTCAAATAAAAATCAAAACCACCGAAAGTGGCACTGGCAGTTCTGACCACACAAGCTTCTATTACGCCAACATTCCTGTTTTACATTTCTTCACTGGACAACACCACGATTACCATATGCCGTCCGATGATGAAAGTTTAATTAATTACAATGGCATGTATCAAGTTTACAATGTCACCCTGCAAATGATTCAATCGCTTAACAAAATAAAAGACATGCCATTCACCGCGACCAAAAGCGAAGAAAGTACACGCATGGCATTTAAAGTTAGCTTAGGGATAATGCCTGATTATATTTTTGATGGTGTTGGATTGCGCATCGATGGTGTTAATTTAGGCAAACCTGGAGAAAAGGCTGGCATGTTAAAAGGTGACATTATCACCAAAATGGGAGATTTCGTTATCAGTAATATCCAAGACTATATGAAAGCATTAAGTCAATTTAAAAAAGGAGATACCATTTCAGTACTTGTAAAAAGAGGTTCTGAAGAAAAAACATTACAAGTTACTTTTTAATTAATTATGAAAATCACAGAACACATTAAGAATGCAAACAAAACCTTGTTTTCATTCGAAATTCTTCCGCCGCTAAAAGGCGACAGCATAGACAGTATTTACAATGGCATTGATCCTTTAATGGAATTCAATCCATCTTTTATTGATGTTACCTACCACCGCGAAGACTATGTAGAAAAAAAACGTGGCGACGGTTCCTTTGTAAAAGTGGTCACTAAGAAAAGACCTGGAACAGTTGCCATCTGTGCTGCCGTAATGCACAAATACAATATCGACACAGTACCTCATATTATTTGCGGAGGATTTACGCGCGAAGACACCGAAAACGCCTTAATCGATTTAAACTTCTTGGGCATAGACAATATCTTAGCCCTGAGGGGTGACAACGCGAAAAATGAAAATATTTTCACACCTGAAGATGGCGGCAATACCAATTCGCTTGACCTTATTCACCAAATAAAAAACATGAACAGTGGAATTTATATGGATGAAGAATTGTCGAATGCCAACATCACCAATTTTTGCATTGGAGCAGCCGCTTATCCTGAAAAGCACCACGATGCGCCAAACCTTAAAACGGACATGAAGTTTTTAAAGCGTAAAATAGAAAGTGGAGCTGAATTTATTGTAACACAGATGTTTTTCGACAACCAAAAATATTTTGAGTTTGTTGCCAAATGTAGAGAAAATGGAATTATGGTGCCTATTATTCCGGGCATCAAACCATTAACCACCAAGTCACAACTCACCTTGTTACCCAAACTGTTTCACATCGATTTGCCAGATACCTTAACAGATGAAGTTGAACAAGCTAAAACCACTGATGCGGTTAAGGAAATTGGGATCGAATGGGCAATTGCGCAATGTAAAGAATTGATTGATGCTAAAGTTCCTGTATTGCATTTTTACACCATGGGGAAAAGTGGTGCAACCAAACAAATTTGCGAAAAAATATTTTAATCATCGCATTTGAAAGGCATAGTCATCAAATCGACCGGCAGCTGGTATAAAATCAAGCAAGAAGACCTCTCAATCTTAGACGCCCGTATGAAAGGCAAAATAAGGTTGAAGGAACTTAATACCACCAATCCTGTAGCGGTTGGCGACCAGGTTAATTATGAATACGAGAGTAGTGGTGACGAAACTTATGGCGTTATTACCGGTATTGGAAAACGCAACAATTACATTATTCGAAAGAGCAATAAGCTCAGCAAACAGGGGCAAATTATTGCAGCCAATATCGATCAAGCTTTACTCTTGGTGACCTTGTCGTCGCCCAAAACATCTTTGGGATTTATCGACCGATTTTTAGTTATGGCCGGGGCCTACCACATTCCAGTAACTTTGGTTTTTAATAAATATGACCTATACACGGAAGAGGAAAAACTTTACCACGCCCATTTAAAAGAATTGTATGAAAGTCTTGGCTATCCGTGCATTTTGAGTTCAATATACATGGAAGAATACTTGCCAAGCAAACAATTAAGTGAGGCAATTAAAAACAAAACAGTTTTAATCAGTGGCCATTCAGGTGTTGGCAAATCCAGTTTATTAAATGCCCTTTTACCATCGGCCTTCCAAAAGGTCGATAAAATCAGCGAATCACATCAAAGAGGGAAACACACCACCACCTTTGCTGAAATGTTTAACATCGATGAGCACACGGCAATTATTGATACGCCGGGTATACGCGACTTTGGAATTATTGATATTGAAGAAGCAGAAATTGGCCATTACTTTCCAGAAATTAGACATTACATGCAGACCTGTCGTTTCCATAATTGTAAGCACTTAAACGAACCTGATTGCGCCGTTATTGCAGCATATGAAAGTGGAGAGATGGCTGCCAGCAGATACTACAATTACTTGAGTATACTCGACAATCAGAATATTTTTAGTTAAATTTTACCTTTAGAATTCGAGTCATCCAATTCAGTCATTCTTAAAAGACGTCCGTAAAAATTGCTGGTGCCATATTTGCGTTTGATGCGTTGTGCAAAAAAAACGCCTAGTATAAAACCAATTGGTAAAGAGGCATAAAAGATTCTATAATCATAGTGCATTCCTATGTATAAGCCCAAACCAGAAATTAAGATTAAGGGACATAGCAAAAGCAAGATCCAATAAAACCACTCTATAAGTGTTGCTAAGATTTTCAAAAGCAAGTTCATAGTTTATAAGTTTAAAAGGTGCAGTTGCAATGTTTTTTCTGTTTCCCACCACCCATTCGGGCGCTTTTACAACTGCTTACACTTAAAAGCAGAGCAATTGTAACAAATAGTAGGATACGTTTCATCATATAACAAAGGTACATTGAATTTTCAGATTATCAACTGCCATTTTAAAAAGCATTGGCGCAAGAGGTTCTGTGGTTTCGAGAAGCAACGCTTTTACTTCCACTGCAGCTGCTCAAACTGATGAGCAAAACAAAAAAGACGGATAGGGCAATTAAAGATTTCATACTTAATGAACGACACATAAGGAGCCAAATGATATCAAAAGTATTGATAGGTGGATACAAACCTTCAATAAAATAAAAGTCGTAAAAATCCGTTTGTGGGGATGTTTCTATATTGTTAAAACTATTTATTCTTTTTTTTGGGCGCCTTTCCTTTTACCCCATAGTGTGTTTTAGCTCTGTAAAACTCTACTATGGGGTCGCCCACCGCTCCCCAGTTGCAGACTTTGCCCAAAGCTGCAAAAACGCAACGGGGCAGGTCGCTGCGGCTTTTCAGCAAAGCTGAAAGAGCTTCACTTCGGTCGTCGGGGCGCACATCGCGTTAAATGATTCCTGTTGATTCAATTTTGAAGGTCATTTTATAATGCCGCTCCTACAGAGCTTGTTTATCCATGGGTGGATATTCTAAAATAATTTTGCTTCTCCGAAGCAATCATAATGTCACTCCTACGGAGTTTTTTTTTAACAAAGAACAACATCAAACGCCTTTCTCTTGTTGATCTAGTTATTCGTTATCAGTTTACCTAAATAAGGTTGACCGTTTACCAAACTCCAGTTATCAATCGAAATCTTGACGCATTTCCGACCGCCTTCCTCAACCCTTGCTACTCCTTTCAGTCGTGAGAACGCTTCGCTTAGTTCTTGTTTCACCCTGCATGGTTATTGTTGCTCTGAACAATCTCTCGTGCAGGGCTCTTGCTTAAATCAGGATTAAGTTTTCAGCTCTGAGAAAACTTAATCCTGATTTAAAACTACTTCCATCCGCAAATCACCCCACCCATTAACATGAAACAAACGATCCAATATCCGCCGGTAACAGCGATGTATTTAAATTTTCTTTTTTCATACATGGCCATGGTGCCTATAATTGGAACAGCAACAAAAAGACCAGAGATAAAACCATGTAAAGCGCCGTGACCGAAAGTTCTGAAACGGTTTTCATAGTCTATAGAAACTCCGTTAACCAACAATTCTATTTTAGCGTCTTTTGCTTCTGCCGCAGGCATACCTTGCAAAAGCGAGCTAATACCCATTTGGTGAATCACCATAGGATTTAATGACATTGCCAACATTAATGCAAACAATAATGACAAAGCAAAAATAGCCAACATATTTGGCTTTTCATCTCTAATGGCATCTGGATCAATGCCTATGGCTCTCATCCATACTTTTCCAAAAACGGCTGGGTTGTACCAAATAAATCCCATCACCACAGGGATTAATGCTGCGACTAAAACGGCTATAAAGTTCATAATGTTTAAACTAATTTCTCAAAGCCTAATTTTGGAACAAATTAATTATATTTGTAAAAATGAAAACTAAATGCTTACTTACCATATTACTATTTCAGTTTTGCAATTCAATCATCGCTCAAAAAGAAGCAAATATTTGGATGATCGAGCGTGGAAATGGCATTGATTTTTTTGACGATACAGCAAGATTTTATGGTGGTTGCATACTTGGAGACAATGAAACATCAAGCAACATATGTGATAAAAATGGAAATTTATTATTCTACACAAACGGAATTGTAGTATACAATCGTTTTCATAAATTAGTTAAAAATGGAACAGGACTTGGTTTTCCTTTAACTCAAAACGAGTCAACGTCATTTCAAGGATCTTTAATATTAAAACATCCATTAAATGACTCTATAATGTATATTTTTTCGACAGATTATAGAGGTCAGCAGGGTGGTTTAGTTTATTCCGAACTTTCGATTCATGGAAATAATGATTCAGGTTTAATACTAAAAAAAAAGATTAGACTAACTTCAAATGTGAATGAATCCATTCAAGCAATTAATCACCAAAATGGGTTGGATATTTGGATTCTTGCGCATGGCTACGGTAATAATACATTTAACAGTTTTTTATTAACTACATATGGTCTTTTGAATTGTACAATCTTGCAAAATTTAGGTTTTACACATTCTACGTTTTCAGGGTCTAGTGCTCAGGTAGGACTAAAAGTGACTTCAAACGGTAAATTCTTAATTCATAATGATATCAACTTAGGAAAACTTGAAATACTTAAGTTCAACACTTTAAATTCTAAATTACAAATCAATAAAACATATAGTAAAAACTACTCCTATATGCAAGAATTTTCAGCTTCAAATGCGTTTTTATATTTAAACTATTTGGATAGTTTTATTCAAATAGATATTAATTCAAACAGAAGATTCAAATTTAATAATATAAATTCATCTCAATCTATTGGACAAACCCAATTAGGAAATGATGGTAAATTGTATGGGATAATAGCAAACTCTAAGGACTTAATGAAATTAAATAACCCTGATAGTTTTGGTTCAAAAACTGATATGAAAATAATAAGAAATTTCTTTTCAAATTCTATTTCAACTTCGCTTCCCAACTTTAACCAATCTTATTTCTATACCCCAGCATTAGATTATTCGTACCAATTGGATTGTCGATCAAACAACATTGAATTGTGGGGTAAGGATACTTTTAAAGCCAATAAGTTTCAGTGGGGCTTGCGCAAATTGTATTCAAACGACAGCTTTGCTTTGGTTTCAACTGCTATAAATACAAGCTATAGTTTTTCAGATACTGGCAGCATGCAAGTTCGTTTTATTGCAGCAAACTCTACACGCACGGATACTGTGCTCAAGACCTTGATAATTTATTCCAAAGTAAACCCGCATTTTCTTGGTAAAGATACGGTGTATGCTTTAGGCTCTATTTTTAATAAAACATTAGCATCACCACCCAACGCATTTTGTAACCGCTGGTTTTATAAGGATAGCCTTGTCTCTAGTTCTGATTCTTTACACGCTACTAAATTTGGAACCTACACTTGCCAATCGAGCAACCAATCATTCTGCGCAGTTACCGATACTTTAGTTATTACACCCTGTGCTGATACTTTGTCTGTGCCAGTCATATTACGCAGCCGAGACACCTTAATGGTGAGCAATTACAACTCAGACAGTTTGGTATGGGTGCTTAATGGCATGGTTGTTCAAAAAGGATATAAGAATTACTATCACTTCAAAGACACCGGCACTTTCTATGTCGTTTTACATAGAGCTTTGCATTGTTCTAAAAACAGCAGCGCTTTTCCAATCAAGACCCTCTGTTTAGATACTTTAAAAACGCCAATAATTTCCAGAAGCCGAGATTCACTGTTTGTTGGCAATTACCAAACGGATAGCTTATTTTGGTTTAAAAATGGACAGCTTGTTCAAGCCAACAAACAAAACAATTTTCACATGAGCGATACTGGCAATTATTCTGTTGAAGTACACAGGCCTTTTCATTGTACTAAAACCAGTCAATCTTTTGCCGTCAATTCGGTTTGCATTGATTCCTTGAAACGTCCAATTATTTCACAAATAAATGACAGTTTGTTTGTTGGCAATATGAAAGCTGATAGCCTGAAGTGGTATAAAAATGGTGTGTTTTTAAGCAGTAGCTCTGAAGCATATTTGAACATCAGCGACACTGGTCTTTATACCGTTGAAGCGCATAAAAGATTTCTATGCGCCAAAACCTCATTGGCATTTAAGGTGAACAAACTTAACATCGCTGAAAATGAATGGTTGGCTAAGCAAATTAGTATTTTCCCAAATCCAAGCGAGGGAGAATTAACTATACAATGCACTCAAGATTTCAAGCTTAAAGT
>JBIKPR010000070.1:0-12621 GCA_044357345.1 Bacteroidia bacterium | reverse complement strand
GATCAATGGTAATGGCACTGTCGCAGCCTTTTGCATTTGAGATTATAGCTCTTATGGTTCCCGATTTATTGTATATTTTGCCATCAGGTGCAGTATAGTTCTTGCAGGTTTTAACCTGAAAATTGCTCTTGCTGTTTAAGATTTCTAATTGAATGTTTATCAAACTATCACATCCTACGCGGTTTGGAATAGTATAAACTATGTTGCCCGAACTCGTGTACAGTTTGCCATTAGGGGCAATAAAACTATCACAAGCGGATGCATTGTAATTGAAGCTGCTGCTCTTTAAGATACGCAATTGGATATTGATGATGCTGTCGCATGCAGTGAAGCCTGAGATGGTGTCTGAATAATTGCCAGTAACAGTCCAGGTGTATTTTTTACTGGGTGAAACATATTGACCGCAAGCACTAAGTGCCAATGTATCATAACTTGGCAAACAAAAACGGGTTAAACTACCAAATGGTCTTTTCCCATTTGCCCCTATAAAATCAAGCTTTTTTATTAATGTGTCCGTATTTAAATTGTATTCAAAAAGTACCCCATTGTTTTGATTCCCCCCAACTTGAGTAAGGCCATATATTTTGCCATTCTTAGAGATAGTCGGTTTGCCACTTGGGCTTTTGCCATTGCTTGAATTGAAATCGAATAGTTTGTTAAACGCATTGCTTTGGGTATTGTATTCGAATAGCACTCCAACATTATTAGTGCCTCCAAATTGGGTCATCGCATACAATTTAGTGCCTTGTTTCAATAAGCTTCCTTGCGGGTATGCACCTTTTGAACTGCCATCAAATTCTACTTTTTTTGTTATTGTATTGTTGTTGATATTGTATTCAAATAAAACGCCATAATCGTTAGCGCCACCCTGATAAGTTAATCCAAATAAGCTGGTGTTTGATCTTTGAATCAAGTCTCCAAAAGGGTTGGTGCCTGTGCTTGAATCGAAATCTAGTAATTTTGAGAAAGTATGGTTGTTGACATTGTATTCAAACAAAACCCCGTAATCCTCATTCCCGCCATAGGGACATAATCCATATAGTTTTCCGTTGTTTGCCTGTATAAGATTTCCATAAGGATTTCGTCCGTTGTTGCCGTCAAATTCATGGCGTTTTATGCAGGTGTCATTTATGGGGTCGTATTCAAGAATAGTTCCATAGTCTGATGCTCCACCTTGGTAGGTCATGCCGTATAGTTTCCCGTTGTTTGCCTGTACAAAACCTCCGTAGGTATTTTTGCCATAGCTGGCAGATTCCAAATCTACTTTTTTGGTGTATTTGTTTTTTTTAGGGTCAAATTCAAAGATAACCCCTGCGTTTTTGGTGCCGCCTTGGTAGGTCATTCCATAAAGCTTTAGATTGTTTGCCAAGCACAAATCACCATAAGGATTGCTTCCATTTATGGCACTGTTGAAATCTAGTTTTTTAACGTAGCTTGAATTGTTGGGATTATATTGAAATAAAACCCCTGAGTTGCTCGTCCCTCCTTGGTAGGTCATTCCATAAAACGTTTGGTTTGAGGCCAAGAATAAGCTTCCAAAGGGCAAGCGACCTGAGGCACCTGAATTAAAGTCTAATTTTTTAGAATACGCGTTGTTGCTTGGGTCAAAAGTAAAAATAGTTCCTGCATTGTTGGCGCCTCCGTATGGGGTTTGGGCATAAAAAATGCCGTTGCTTTTTAGGGTTAAATTTCCAAATGGATTTCTGCCATTATTTGTCCCATTAAAATCTAGTTTTTTATTGATGGTATTGTTGCTAATATCGTATTCAAATAGGGTTCCTAAATTGTTGCTACCCCCGAGGTAGGTCATTGCATATAAATTGCCATTCGTTCCTTGAGCAAAGGTGCTGTATGGGTTGCTCCCTGAATTGCTGCCATCAAAATCAATCTTTTGATTCAAAACGTTTGTGCTCGGATCAAAACTAAAAACAAGGCCAAAGTTATTGGCTCCTCCTTGATAGGTCATGCCATACATAAGTCCATTGCCGGCAAGCAAGAGACTTCCAAAAGGGTTGCGGCCAGTGTTGCTGCCATCAAAGTCGTGTCTTTTGTAAAATGAGTCGTTGCTCAAAAGAAATTCAAACAATATGCCATCATTGCTGCTGCCACCTTGGTAGGTCAGACCGTATAGCTTTCCTGAACTGTGGTAAGTTAAATTACCAAAAGGGTTGCGGCCATTGTTTCCATCAAAATGGTGCTTAATTACAAACGAATCTGTTGAGGGATTGTATTCAAATAAGACACCATAATTGTTATTGCCACCTTGACTGCACATACCGTATAATTTACCATTGGGACTTACGATTAGGCTTCCTCTTGGATTGCTTCCATTTCCAGCGCCATTAAAATCTATAATTTTTTTAGATTGATTGCTTACCGTGTCGTATTCAAATAAAACCCCAAGATTGAATTGACCACCTTGGCTGCACAAACCATACAATTTTCCTGAATTGGATTCGCAAAGATTGGTATAATATGGAAATGCGCCAGATACTCCATCAAATTGGTGCAAAATTTTTTGCTGTTCACCATTGTTATTGGTCGAGAAAATTAAACCAAATTCCTTACCCCCTTCAGTGCTCATACCCACAAAAGTTTCTTGTGCAGAAATGCAGTTTATATAAAAAGCGAGAACAAATAAAGCCCCAAAATGCTTGGCATGTTTGTAAAGCATTTGAGTTGCAGAGGTAGTTAGTTGAATATTTAAGGACATAGAGTTAAAAAAATAATTTTATTTTTACTTCAATCTACAAATATATTCACAGCATTTTAAATTCCAATTTATTACTTCAAACTTGTTATTGTTTTGACCTTTCGATAGAACCCTCAGGCCCTTATTTGTGGGTTTTTGTCTTTTGTTTTACATAACATAATCCCTTTAAAAACGCTCTTTATCTAATTATCTCCGAGGCTTTCGTGATTTTATTTTTATTCCAAAATCATTTTACCTATTTTCGCTTCGTTTTTTTCTGAAAAATATTATGAGTTATAAAATGATAAACAACCTCTTGGGTTGGTTGATGTTCCTAGTAGCATTGGTGGTTTACAGCCTCACACTAGAACCTTCTGTGAGTTTATGGGACTGTGGTGAATTTATTTCAGCCTCTTACAAATTGCAAGTTGTGCATCCTCCAGGGGCACCTTTGTTCTTGTTGTTGGGCAGATTGTTTGCCATGTTCGCCTCTGAACCTGCTGGTGTTTCAGTAGCTGTAAACTTTATGAGTGCTGTTAGCAGTGCATTTACTGTATTGTTTACATTTTGGATTACCACCCACTTCGCTAAGAAGATGGTTAAAGATGAAGTTGGTTCTGGCAGCCGTATTGCAATCTTCGCCAGTGGTGCCGTTGCAGCTTTGGCCCTAACTTTCAGTGATTCATTTTGGTTCAGTGCAGTTGAAGCAGAGGTTTACGCCATGTCTTCGTTCTTTACAGCATTAACTTTCTGGGCTGCTCTGCGTTGGGAAGAAAGCAACAGCAAATACGCTGATAAATGGTTGGTTTTAATTGCATACCTAATTGGTTTGGCAATCGGTACCCACTTATTGAACTTGTTGGTTATACCAGCAGTTGTGTTCATATACTACTACAAACATTACACCCACACCAGAAAAGGGTTTATATACAGTTTCCTAATCGGATTGGGTATTTTATTCTTCGTTCAAAAAGCAATTATTCCAGGTGTGCCTCAATTGATGGCTTCTTTGGACATTATGTTTGTGAATGATATGGGCTTGCCATTCAACTCAGGTAGTTTGGCTGCTATCTTAATTTTTGTAGGCGCTACTGCTTATGGTATTTACTATTTCGCAAAAGTTAAACCAAACCACTTGGCCAATTTGGCTTTTGTATGTTTGGCTTATGTATTGTTTGGATATTCAAGTTATGCAATGGTTGTTGTGCGTTCATTGGACAACCCAGCCATCGACATGAACAATCCTGAAGAGCCTTCAAACTTATTGAGTTATATCAACCGTGAACAGTATGGTGATAGGCCATTGTTCAAAGGCCCATACTTTAACGCACAACCAGTTGATGTTAAAGAAGGAAAAGTTTCTTATAGAAAAGATTCTGCAAACTATGTAGAAAGCGGAATCAAGCAAGAGTATGTATACAACGATGCAGATTACACGTTTTTTCCAAGAATGGGTCCAGCAGACAAGCCTGAACAAGGTTATTACAGCTGGGGTAATATGAGCGATGTTGCCACTCAGATTGAATATGCTGAGCAAAGTCTCTCACAAACGGAAGATCCAAAGCAAAAGGCAGAAATTCAAGAGCAAATAAAATTTTTAAAAGCCGAGAAGCCTAAGATGAGCAATAACCTTGCTTTCTTAATGAGCTATCAAATGGGCCATATGTATTTAAGATACTTCATGTGGAACTTTGTAGGCCGTCAAAACGATCAACAAGGACATGATTTCAATTCAAACATAGACGGTAACTGGATAAGTGGTATCAAGTTTTTAGACGCTATGCGTTTGGGACCACAAACCGAATTGCCGGCTTATTTGGCAAACAACCAAGCCCGCAACAAATTCTTTTTTATACCATTAATCTTGGGTATCATTGGTTTGGTGTTCCACTTCAAAAAGGGTAAAAATGATGCCATTATTACCATGGTATTATTTGTATTCACGGGTATTCTAATCAATATATTCTTGAACCAACCACCATACGAACCACGTGAAAGGGATTACTCAATTGTAGGATCTTTCCAAACATTCTGTATATGGATTGGACTAGGCGTGTTGTTTATATGGGATAAATTAAGAACCAAAGTTTCTGGTATGGCTGCCGCTTCAATTGCTGCAGTTGCTGCCTTGTCTGCTCCAGCTTTAATGGGCTCTCAAGGATGGGACGACCACGACAGAAGTGGACGTTATATTGGAATTGACTTTGCTAAAAACTGCTTGATGTCTTGCCCTCCAAATGCAATCTTGTTTACCAATGGCGACAACGATACATACCCATTATGGTATGCGCAAAACGTAGAAGGCTTTAGAACCGACGTGCGTATTATCAACCAAAGTTTATTGCCGACCGATTGGTATTCACAAGTATTATTAACCAAAGTATACAACAGTGATCCTTTGCCGTTAACTTTAAAGAAAGGCGATTTGGCTTCTGGTGTTAACGATTATTACCAATATTCAGCTGGTAAAGATTTCGCACCTATCGATTTAAGTACTTATATCAAACAATTGACTTCAGAAAGAACACAATATTACAGCAACACCAAATTTAAAGTATCAGTAAACAAAGCCGCTGTTATTGCTGCTGGTGTGGTAAAAGAAAGTGATTCTGCTAGTATTGTAAATGATATCATAATCGACTTCCCGAAAAGAGCCATGAACAAAGGTGATCTTGTATTATTGGATCTAATTGCAACAAATGCTGCTAATGGTTGGAAGCGTCCTATATGTTTCACCACAACGTCTGGTAGTGATGGATTTATGAACTTAGAGCCATATTTCGAAAGAAAAGGTTTGTCATACCAATTGGTACCGATTAAATCTGCTGCCTCAAGAAACAACATCAGTAAGATTGATGATGAGATGGTATACAACAACTTGATGAAGGTGTTTAAATATTCAGGAATGAAAGAAAAGAAACACTTCTTCTTGGACGACAAAGCAACCACTGGACCATATGCTTACCAAGAATTGTTTATCACTTTATCGGGCCACTATCTAGATAAAATAATGGAAATTAAGCGCACAGATTCAGCTTTGACTATTGCTGGCAATAAAGAGCTAATGGATGCTTACAAAGCAAAAATCGCTAATTTATTAAACAAATGCGAAACCGAAATTCCAGAGAGTGTTTACCACACACCTAGCCAAACCAAATTCTATATTTCTATGATTTGGCATGAAATAGGCGATAACGAAAAAGCGGGTAAAAATTTAGGTCAAGTATATGCTACAAGCGAATCTGAAGTTAAATACTACTTGCGTTTTGGAAGCAAGAAAACACGTTACATGAGAGGTTTGGCAAAAGACGCCTTCGACTTTATGGACCGCGCTGCCGCATCTGCCAAAGAATGGGGCCTGAGCAATATGGCCGCTAAGTTTGAGAAAACAAACAAAGACCTTTCAGCGACCGTTAACAATTTTGTGAATTCTGATTAATTGAAAACACAAATTTAAATTTATTAATACATACAGAAAGACGCACCCGATGCGTCTTTCTTTTTCAAATACAAACATGCAAAACGAAGATAAAGACAGCACCATAATTTTTGGTGTTAGACCCTTAGAAGAAGCCCTAGGCGCAGGAACAACCTTTATGAAGGTATATGTTCAAAAGGGTATGGGCGATGGCTTGAAACACATCAAACAAATTCTTAATAGGCATAAGGTAAACTTCACCGAAGTGCCTAAAGAAAAATTAGACAGTTTGTCTAAATTTAAAAACCACCAAGGCGTGGTGGCTAAAATATCATCTATCACCTACCACAATGCTGAAGAATTGATAAAGCGTTTGTTGGACGACGACAAAGCGCCATTTGTGATAGCGCTTGATAGAGTGACCGATGTGCGAAATTTTGGTGCAATAGCAAGGACTGCTATGGCAGCCGGCTTAGATGCCATCATCATACCTGAGAAAGGTTCTGCAACCGTAAGTGAAGAAGCCATCAAAACTTCTGCGGGTGCTTTGTTGCACCTACCGGTGTGCCGTTCATCAAATTTGTTTCAAACCATCAAGCATTTGAAAGATGAGGGTCTTCAAGTTATATGCGGAACAGAAAAGGCCAATAAAGAATTGTTTTTCGAAACCTATACAAAACCTTGCGTTCTAATAGTCGGTAGTGAAGAAGATGGTATTTCTCCAGCTTTGTTGAAATTGGCCGATAAATTGGTTAAAATTCCAATGAAAAGCGATCTCGATTCACTAAATGTATCGGTTGCCGCTGGTGTTATGATGTACGAAGTAATTCGTCAAAATCCATAATGTTGAAATATGAAAATAGGGTTTGTTTTTGCATTAATTATTCTGTCTTCTTTTTCATTAAAGGGGCAAAACCGTTTTAGCAACGATTTATTGATGAAGGTGATTTACCAGCACCAATACGATCAAAATACCACAGCCTTATTGCCGTATTTAAGACATACGCAACAAAAATACAGATACGCCGCTGCTTTTGCTTTTGCTAGTGTGCAAGATTCAAGTGCGGTAGACAGTTTGATTGCTTTTTTTAAAAATGAAAAAGATATAGACGTTCAAAAAGCATTGGTTTTAAGTTTGGGTCAATTGCGCCTAAACTCAGTCACAAAGCGTTTGATTGTTTTTTATAACGACAAGAAATTGGTAAAAGTAAAAAACGAATTGCTGATGGCCATTGGCAAAGGTGCTAATATGAGCGATTTGAATTTTTACAACAAGCTAGTGATTCGCGATAAGGATACTTTGCAGCAATATGCTTTTGCCTATTCAGTGTTTCAAGCATATAGACGGAGCAAGAATATAGGGACCAATGGGGGAGAGGACATGCTCAATACCATTCAACATTTGTCATTAATTACGCACTCAAATGCGGTGAAGGTTTTGTTAAAACCGTTTCAAATTTCGAATAAAATCAAGGAGAGTTCAGAATTACTAGATGGCGCTGTTGGGGCCTACTCAAAAGGTATGTTGGACAGTGCCCAAATTAAGGCAAATCCTTACCATGCCATAGAACAATTAAAGGCCTTGCATTTAAAGGGAAACGATTGGTATACATTGGCTATCAATAAAAAATATCCCTATGCATTTACCACCCATTGCATGGAGCAATATCTAGCCACACAAAAAGAATTGACACTTGAGCAATACCGCATCTTATTGGAAGGCGGTAATGTGGCTTTTATTTCAATGGCTGCCGAAAAAATGCGCACAGACAGCAATTGGTTGTCTATGGGCCACCTGCAGGTATCTTATTTAAAAACCATACAAAGCTTCTTGGTGATGCCCCGCGATTTTGAGGCATGGGTTGATTTGGAGAAGACCATATGCAAGGCAGAGAATAGAAAATACGAATACAAATCATGGTTTACCTTAACGGGATATAGGCACCCAATTGATTGGGAGTATGTGAAGTTAATTCCTGAAAACTTAAAAATAAAAATCACCACCAATAAGGGTGCTTTTGTGATGGTGTTAAAAATAAATGATGCACCTGGTTCGGTGGTTAATTTCTTAAAACTATTGGATTCAAATTACTATGATAAACGGTATTTTCACCGTATGGTCCCAGACTTTGTGGTGCAAGGTGGATGCCCGAGGGGTGATGGTTGGGGCTCATTAAATTGGACACAACGCAGCGAGTTGAGTAACTTTTTGGTGTACAAGCCAGGAAGTGTTGGTTTGGCCTCAGCAGGAAAAGATTCAGAGGGTGTGCAGTTTTTTGTTACCCATACATGGACGCCACATTTGGATGGGCGTTATACCATTTTTGCAGAGTTGATCGAAGGCATGGAGGTGATAAACACCTTGAGGGTCGGCGATCAGATTTTGTATATTGAGAAGATTTAGGGAGAATCTTTGGGTGGAAAACACCCAAAGAACTTAACACGGATGTCTCAAGGGTGTTTTCCACCCTTGAGTTGGCATCCATTCTAAATATTTACATTTCGTTATCGAATCTTTGGGTGGAAAACACCCAAAGAACGTACACCCAAAGAACATTTACCCCATGAACGTATTGACGTCTCAAGGGTGTTTCCACCCCTTAGTTACCAGCCTATAGACATAAAAAGGCCCGGTATTTCAGCCCCGGACCTTTTACACACATATTCAAGTTCCAATAAAGGAACGTATTTTTATTCTTCTGTTTTATCTTCAGGAATTTGAATTGCACCAGCCATTAATTTTTCTTTTAGCTTGGTTTCAATTTCTTTAATCATTTCTGGATTGTCTTCCAAAAGCTCTTTAACAGAGTCTCTACCTTGTCCTAGTTTGGTTGCCCCGTAGCTAAACCATGAACCACTTTTTTGAACAATGCCATTGTCAACGGCAAGGTCTAAGACTTCACCAACTCTTGAGATACCTCTACCGTACATGATATCAAATTCAACCACACGGAAAGGCGGTGCAACTTTGTTTTTCGCTACTTTCACTTTGGTTCTGTTGCCAGTGATTTCATCACCGTCTTTGATTTGGCCAATACGGCGAATATCCAAACGCACCGAAGCGTAGAATTTAAGTGCATTACCACCAGTGGTTGTCTCAGGGTTGCCGAACATTACACCAATTTTTTCTCTCAATTGGTTAATGAAAATACATATACAACCTGTTTTATTGATGGTACCCGTTAATTTACGTAAAGCTTGAGACATCAAACGCGCGTGCAAGCCCATTTTGCTGTCGCCCATATCACCTTCAATCTCTGCACGAGGTACTAAAGCTGCAACTGAGTCGATAACGATAACATCGATAGCGCCAGAACGGATAAG
This sequence comes from Bacteroidia bacterium, assembly GCA_044357345.1. GTDB lineage: Bacteria > Bacteroidota > Bacteroidia > NS11-12g > UBA955 > JABMMZ01. The sequence goes on along the minus strand of JBIKPR010000070.1, from coordinate 3,187 downwards.
ATTGTCTGCAATTTCTAAAGCTTGCTCTCCGTCATCCGGTTGAGAGATTAAGAGATCGGAGATGTTAACACCAAGTCTTTGTGCATAGAACTGATCGAATGCGTGCTCTGCGTCTATAAATGCGCAAATACCACCTTTCTTTTGAGCCTCTGCAATGCAGCTAATTGCTAAAGTTGTTTTACCACTGCTTTCAGGTCCGTAAATTTCAATAACCCTTCCTTTAGGAAAACCTCCTACACCAAGAGCCATATCCAACCCGAATGAACCAGTAGAAATAACCTCAACAGGTACTACATTCTTGTCATCCATTTTCATAACAACCCCTTTGCCATAACTTTTTTCAAGTTTGTCAATGGTAAGCTTTAACGCTTTTAATTTTTCTGCATTTGATTCTGCCATAACTTTATAGTACGAAAATAGCCAAAAAAAGTTTGGGGCTTATTCACAATAAAGTTAAGATATACACAAAGATTTTGGGGGTAAAGTGTCGTTTTTTTTGATTACATTATTGTATCAGAAGTTTAACGTTTCAAATGGTTTTATATATAGTGTTCACATATTTAGTTTTTTAAACTTATTTCTTTTGCTTTTACAATCGAATCAAAGATGTTTTTTTTCAAATAAAATAGGTTAAACAATACAAAATACCTGATTAATATAACGGTGGCACTCTAAATTTTCCTTATTTTTGCAGAAAATGTGGAGTGCTATCGCAACTTTTTGTCTGAGAAATAGATTCTGGCTATTAATAGTTCTAGGGATTATTACGATTGTATTTGGATTTTACGCTACCAAGGTAAAAATGACCTACGATTACGCGAAGGTTATTCCCAAGGATGATCCCGATTTTGTTGAGTATATCAAATTCAAAGAAACCTTTGGCGAAGATGGTAATATTCTTGTAATTGGCGTTAAAAGTGAAGATCTATTCAAATTAAATTTCCTAAACGATTGGTATAAATTAAGCAAAGAATTAGAATCTAGACCTGGTGTAGAAAAAGTTGTTTCAATTACCAATACCTATACCTTGCATAGAAATGATTCACTAAAAGCATTGCAAGTTAGACCAGTATTGACCAAGCCATTGGCCAACCAAGCTGAAGCGGATTCTTTTCAAACATTCTTGCGTTCACTAAAAATATACGATGGCTTGTTGTACAATGCAGATAGCAATGTAACTCTTATTGCTGTTACATTAAAGAAAAAGGAATTGGACAGCAAAGCCCGAATTCCTTTGGTTAATGACATTGAAACTCGAGCCAATGCTTTTGGTAAAAAGTACAATTGCAAAATGCACTTTTCGGGTTTGCCTTATGTAAGAACAATCATGAGTTCTAAGGTGGCCGACGAGATTAAGATTTTTACATTTTTGTCGATTTTAATTACCGCTGTTTTTATCTTTATATTTTTTAGATTTATTAGTGCCGTGCTCTTGTCGCTGGTTGTGGTTATGATTGGTGTTGTTGCGACCTTGGGTTGCTTGGCAATGCTCGATTATAAAATCACCATGTTAACAGGTATACTTCCTCCATTGATGGTAATTATTGGGGTCCAGAATTGTATTTACCTGCTCAATGTGTACCATCAAGAATATACACAACATGGGAACAAGATGAAAGCATTAACCCGTTTGATTTCTAAAAACGGTTTGCCTTTATTCCTTACCAATGTTACCACTGCGGTTGGTTTTATGGTGTTTAGTTTTTCCGGTAGTGCAATGCTTGATCAATTTTCTGTGGTGTCTGGTATTATCATCATGTTGGTGTATGTGGTTTCTTTGGTATTTATTCCAATTGTATACAGTTACTTGCCACCACCTAAAAGCAAACACACCAAGCACCTTGATGCAAAGCGTTTAAATAAGGTGTTAGACTATTGCAATTATTTAATTTACAACAAGCGAAAGAGTATTTATATTATCACAATAGTATTGGTAGTTGTATCGCTTATTGGCTCTTTCCAAGTTAAAAATTTAGGTTACGTGGTAGATGATTTACCGGAAACTGATCCAGTATTTATGGACCTAAAGTTTTTTGAACGCAACCTTAAAGGAACTTTGCCTTTTGAAATAAGCATTGATACAAAGACAAAAGATGGGGTTAAAGATTATGTGACCTTGCAGAAAATTAACAGACTTGAAAAAGAATTGTATAAAATACCTGAGTTTTCAAAACCAATGTCTGTGGTAGATGTATTGAAATTTGCAAACCAAGGCATGCACGATGGAGATGAACGTTATTTTATGGTTCCGAATGTAATTGATATTTCTAACATCGTCGACTACTTGCCAAAACAAGAATACAGCAAAAGCTTAATCAAGTCGATGGTTGACAGCAATTACCAAGTGGCGAGAATAAGCGTGCAAATGGCGGATATTGGTTCTCAGAAAATGAAAGTCTTAACCAAGGTTGTTCAAACAAAAATAGATTCGATATTCCCTAAGGAAGATTATAAAGTAAAGGTAACTGGTACCAGTGCCATATTTTTAAAGGGCAATGACTACCTCATTGAGAATCTTATACAAAGCATGATTGCAGCCTTAATAATTATTTCAATAATGATGGCATTGTTATTCTTTAGCTGGAGAATGGTTTTAATTTCGCTTATTCCAAACCTTATTCCTTTGATTATGACTTTTGGAATAATGGGATTTTTTGGCATTCGACTAAAGCCGTCTACCATTATTATATTTAGTATTGCTTATGGAATTGTAGTTGACTTTACCATACACTATCTGGCGAAGTATAGACATTCATTAAAAAAACACAATTGGGATATGCGCATCGCTATTACCGAAAGTGTTAACGATGCTGGTCCGAGTATCATCTACACAGCAGTAGCTTTGTTTGCAGGTTTTATAATCTTTGCAGCCTCTAATTTTGGTGGTACTGTGGCTTTGGGCGTATTAACTTCATTGGCCTTAATATTTGGGATGTTCATGAACTTAATTCTATTGCCGAGTATATTGTTGTCGCTAGAAAAGCACATCAATGCCAAATCTGAATTGGGAACCACTCTTATAGAGATTGATCCTGAAGACGATGAAGATTAATTTCTACTAGTGTAATAGCAAGTAAGTCTATTTTAATTGCATTTTAAGCTTGGTTTAAGCGCCTAAAAACCAATAGGCATCTATTTGCTAACGCCACTTGTTTATTGGATTTAAATGCCATTTGAAATTCTAAAA
>JBIKPR010000069.1:0-12643 GCA_044357345.1 Bacteroidia bacterium | reverse complement strand
AAGCTTCTTTATCTCTAAGATAAGCGAAGACAGTTCTTCTAGAATGCATGGTATCGTTTTTAGATTTGGTGATGATCGGCTCAGCATACACTCTTAATGCTTTAGCTTTAGCCAAAGTAGTAGTGATACGTTTATGGGTGATCAAAGAGATTGTAAGGTTAGCCATTAAAGCTCTCCTGTGTGAAGCGGTTCTTCCTAATTTATTTACTTTATTTCCGTGTCTCATGATGTGCTATGATTAATCCTCGCTTAAATTGTATTTAGATACGTCCATTCCAAAGTTAAGCCCTTTTTCTCTAACGAACTCTTCTAATTCAGACAATGATTTTTTACCAAAGTTTCTGAACTTCAAAAGATCATCGATGTCATAGCTTACAAGTTCACCCAAGGTGCGAATCTCTGCTGCTTTTAAGCAATTGTATGCTCTAACAGAAAGATCTAGGTCAGCCAAATTGGTTTTAAGAATTTTACGCATGTGTAAGAAATTCTCGTCAACTTCTTGGGCTGGCTTTTTCACTTGACTATCCAACAAGATGTTCTCGTCGCTGAATAAGATAAAGTGTTGGATTAGGATATTTGCCGCTTCTTTTAAAGCGTTTTCTGGATGGATAGATCCATCAGTTTGTAATTCAATGATTAGTTTCTCGTAATCGGTCTTTTGCTCAACCCTGAAATCTTCGATTGTGTATTTCACATTCTTGATTGGGGTAAAGATAGAATCGATAGCGATTAAACCAATTTGAGCATCTTTAGGTTTGTTTTCATCAGCTTGAACATAACCACGGCCTTTGTCAATTGAAATTTCCATTTCAAGATTAACAAATGGTTCCATGTTACAGATAACCAAATCAGGGTTTAAAACCTCGAATGTATTGGTATATCTAGCGATGTCACCAGCGGTGAATTGTTCTTTACCTTTTATACTAATGAACACTTTTTCATGGTCATCAGAGTTGCTGATTTTTTTGAAACGAACTTGTTTAAGGTTCAACACGATTTCAGTAATATCTTCAGCTACGCCTTTGATAGTGGTGAACTCGTGCTCCACTCCTTGAATTCTTATCGAAGTGATGGCATGTCCTTCAAGTGAAGAAAGTAGAATTCTACGAAGTGAATTACCTATGGTTATGCCATAGCCTTTCTCGAGTGGGCTAAATTCAAACAGACCATAGAAGTCTGTGTCCTTATGCATAATCACTCTTTCGGGTTTTTGGAATGCTAATATCGGCATTTGTTTTTGGATTATTTTATGGTTTATTTAGAGTACAACTCTACGATTAACTGTTCTTTGATGTTTTCAGGAATTTCAGATCTCTCTGGAAGGTTTAAGAAAGTACCTACCATGGTCTTCTCATTCCAATCCAACCAGCTGAAACGTTTTCTACCTGCACCAAGTGAAATGGTTATTGTTTCCAATGATTTTGATTTCTCACGTACTGCAACAGTATCACCTGGCTTCAATAAATATGAAGGGATGTTTACCACTTCACCATTCACCAAAATATGGTTGTGTGAAGTTAATTGTCTTGCAGCGCTTCTAGTTGGAGCGATACCCAATCTGTAAACTGTATTGTCCAATCTTGATTCAAGATATTTCAATAAGTTTTCACCTGTGATACCACGCTTGGTAGCAGCTAATTTAAAGGTTTTAGCAAACTGACGCTCTAACACACCATAAGTGTATTTAGCCTTTTGCTTTTCAATCAATTGTATGGCATACTCTGATTGTTTACCTCTTCTCCTTGAATTACCGTGCATCCCCGGAGGATAGTTCTTTTTCTCTAATGTTTTATCCGGACCAAAGATAGCTTCTTTGAACCTACGAGCGATTTTGGATTTTGGACCTGTATATCTTGCCATTTTTGTTTTCTACTATTAATTAAAAATTAGATACGTCTGCGTTTAGGTGGACGACATCCATTGTGAGGAAGTGGAGTTGTATCGTTGATTGAAAGAACTTCAATGCCACAAGCAGCCATGTTTCTGATAGCAGAATCTCTACCTGAACCTGGTCCTTTTACAAATACATCAACCTTTCTTAATCCTAAGTCGAATGCAACTTTACCGCAGTCTTGACTAGCAAGCTGTGCAGCATATGGAGTGTTCTTCTTAGACCCTCTGAAACCCATTTTACCGGCAGAAGACCAAGAGATCACATCACCGTTAGCATTGGTTACAGAAACAATGATATTGTTAAATGATGCTTTAATGTGCACCTGACCCACTGGATCAACTTTTACTTTCTTTTTGTTTTTTGCAGTACTCATTTATCTATTATTTAGTAACTTTCTTTTTGTTTGCAACAGTCTTACGTTTACCTTTTCTGGTACGAGAGTTGTTTTTCGTGTGCTGTCCTCTTAAAGGTAAACCTTTACGGTGACGGGTTCCACGGTAGCAACCAATGTCCATTAAACGTTTTATGTTGAGCTGAACTTCAGATCGAAGTTCACCTTCGGTCTTGAAAGAAGTTGAGATGATGTTCCTGATTGAAGTCAGTTCGTCATCATTCCATTCGCCCACTTTTTTGTCGTGGTCGATGTTGGCTTGATTCAATATTGACTTAGCTCTGCTTGAACCAATACCGAATACATAGGTTAAACCTATAATGCCTCTTTTGTTTTTGGGTAAATCTATACCAGCTATCCTTGCCATTGTTAATGATTATCCTTGTCTTTGTTTAAATTTTGGGTTCTTTTTGCAAATCACAAAAAGTTTTCCTTTTCTTTTTACCAGTTTGCAGTCTACGCTGCGCTTCTTAACTGAAGTTCTTACTTTCATAATATTTTATTTGTATCTGTACGAAATTCTACCTCTGCTCAGGTCATACGGGCTCATCTCCACTTGTACTCTGTCTCCCGGCAATACCCTGATGTATTTCATGCGCATCTTCCCTGAAATGGTTGCAATGATCTCATGACCATTGGCCAGCTTCACGCGAAACATTGCATTTGATAATGCTTCTACGATTGTACCGTCCTGTTTTATTGAGTCTTGCTTGGCCATTTTTTTGCGGGGTGCAAATTTAATACTTTTTTTTTAATTTATCAAATTGATTGTGTTGCCATGGTTCCAGTTCTACCTTTTATGCGTCCAGATTTCATCAATCCATCATAGTGACGCATCAATAAATGACTCTCGATTTGTTGCAAAGTATCCAATACAACACCTACCATAATCAACAATGAAGTTCCGCCGAAAAACTGAGCAAAGCTCTGACTCACACCGAACAACATCGCAAATGAAGGTAAGATTGCTACCATCGCCAAGAACAAAGATCCTGGGAAAGTAATTCTATCCATAATTTGATCAATATACTCACTGGTTTGTTTTCCTGGTTTAATGCCTGGAATAAAACCTCCACTCTTTTTTAATTCGTCAGCCATTTGGTTAGAATTAACCGTAATCGCTGTGTAGAAATAGGTGAAAGCAATGATTAATGTTGCGAACACTGCATTGTATGCAAATGATCCATAATCACTCATCGCTCTTAAAAACGAACCCGGATTGTCTACGCTTTGTGCAATTGTTGGCGGCAAGAACATGATCGCTTGGGCAAATATAATTGGCATTACACCCGCTGCATTCACCTTTAGTGGAATGTATTGACGTGCTCCTCCGACCATTCTGCTGCCTTCAATTCTTTTTGCATAATTGACGCTTATTTTTCTAACACCTTGAATTAACAAGATTGTCGCGACAATTACCCCCAACCATGAGACAATTTCTACAATGAACAAAGGCAATCCTCCTTTGGATATTCTTTGATCCAATTCGAAACCTAATGCTTCTGGCAATCTATCGATAATACCGATCATGATAATTAAAGATATTCCATTACCCAAACCTTTGTCTGTAATCTTTTCACCCAACCACATGGTAAACATTGTACCAGCTACTAGCATCGATACGTTGATAATCATGAATAAGGTTTCAGACATTAACTCTGGATGTGTTTTGAACAACAAAGCACCCCAATTGTCAGATTTACCTGTGATGTTATATAAATAAGCCACTGCTTGCACCATGGTGATGGCAATGGTTAATACTCTTGTATATTGGTTTATCTTTCTTCTTCCGTCCTCACCTTCCTTCTGCATTCTTTGGAATGTAGGTACTGCAATTGTCAATAATTGAATAACAATTGAAGCAGAAATGTAAGGCATAATACCCAATGCGAAGATGGCACCTCTTCCGAAAGCACCACCAGCGAAAATATTCACTAAACCAAGGATACCTTCTGTTTGGTTTTTCAGAGCGCCCATAAGCACACCTCCGTCTATACCTGGCAGAATGATAAAGGTACCAATTCTGTATATCAATAGAAACAATAGGGTGTTCTTAATCTTAACCCTAAGTTCATCAATGCTCCAAATTTCTTTTAGTTTCTGAATAAATTTCTTCATTCTTAGTAAATGGTTATAGGGTTAATTGAACCACCTTTTTCTTCAATTGCTTTTTTCGCTGTATCAGAGAAACCATGTGCATGAACTTCTAATTTAGCAGTTAACACACCACGGCCTAGGATCTTGTAGTATTCTCTTTTCCCAACCAAGTTGTTTTCAACCATAGTTGCGTGATTGATTATGCTTAAACCTTTGGTTTCAGCCAATCTTTGAAGCACGTCAAGATTTACACTTGCAAGTTCCACACGGTTAAAGTTTTTGAAACCACCCTTTGGAATACGTCTTTGCAATGGCATTTGACCGCCCTCAAAACCTTTCTTACGAGAGTAGCCGCTTCTACTTTGAGCACCTTTGTGACCTTTTGTAGATGTACCGCCTCTTCCGGAACCTTGACCTCTACCTATTCTCTTTCCGTTTTTTGTTGAACCTTCTGCAGGTTTTAAAGTATTTAATTCCATCTTAAATATTTTCTATTTTTACTAGGTGATTAACTTTTCTAAGTATGCCTTGGATTTGAGGAGTTAGTACTAACTCATTAAAGCTGTTCATTTTGTTTAAGCCCAACGCTTCCATGTTCTTCTCAACTCTTTCTGATTGACCAATGGTGCTACGTACTTTTGTAATTCTTACTTTAGACATAATCTTATCCGTTAAAAACTTGTTTTAAATTGATATTTCTTTGTTTAGAAATGCTGTATGGATCTCTTAATTTTGATAAAGCATCCAAAGTAGCTTTCACCACGTTGTGTGGATTTGATGAACCTTTTGATTTGGCTAACACGTCGTGAACACCTGCGCTCTCAAGAACGGCACGCATTGCACCACCCGCGATAACACCTGTACCGTGAGAAGCTGGTTTGATGAAAACGTTTCCGCCACCAAATTTACCATATTGCTCATGAGGCACTGTTCCATGTAGGATAGGCACTTTAATTAGGTTTTTCTTTGCGTCTTCGATTGCTTTTTGAATAGCATCGGTCACCTCACCTGCTTTACCTAATCCGTTTCCTACGATGCCGTTACCATCTCCAACTACCACGATTGCGGTAAAGGTAAATGTACGACCACCTTTGGTTACTTTGGCAACGCGATTTACTGCAACTACTTTTTCTTTAAGCTCCAGTTCAGATTGTCTGACACGTTTTATATTGCTGTTTGTCATGATTCTCTTAATAAATTAAAATTGTAAGCCCCCTTCTCTAGCACCTTCTGCCAGACTTTTTATTCTACCATGGTATAAGAAACCGTTTCTATCGAAAACAACTTTCTCAACACCCAATGATTTTGCTTTTTCAGCGATGCGCTTTCCAACGATTGCTGCTTTGGCAACATTGGTTTCTTTAGATTCTACTAAATCTTTCTCACGACTTGAAGCTGCGCAAATGGTATTGTTGCTTACATCTACGATTTGTGCATAGATTTCAGCATTGCTTCTAAATACAACCAAACGCGGACGTTCGATGCTTGCAGAAACTTTACCAGAAACTCTGCGTTTTATTTTAAGTCTTCTTTGTGATTTTACTTGGCTCATTTTCTAATTATTATTTTTTAGACGCTGATTTACCTGCTTTTCTTCTCAATTGCTCACCTGCGAAACGGATACCTTTTCCTTTGTATGGCTCAGGCTTGCGGAATCCTCTAATCTTAGCAGCTACTTGACCTAACAATTGTTTGTCAGCGCTTTCCATGATGATTGTAGGATTTTGTCCTTTTTCCGTTACAGTTGTCAATTTGATTTCTGAAGGAACTTCTAACATAATTCTGTGAGAGTATCCGATAGAAAGATCAAGCACTTGACCTGCGTTTGTTGCTTTATAACCTACACCAACTAATTCTTGTTTAGTTGTGTGACCAGTTGTAACTCCGATTACATTATTGTTGATCAATGAACGGTATAAACCGTGCAATGCTCTGTTCATTTTTTCTTCGTTCGGGCGCTCAACAGTTAAAACGTTGTTTTCAATTTTAATATTGAAACCTTCATTTAATGGTTGGTGTAATTCACCCTTAGGTCCTTTGACCGTTACAACATTATCCGCTGAGATTTTGATATCTACACCTGCAGGGATATTGATGATAGCTTTACCTATTCTAGACATGTTCTTATTCTTTTAATGTTTACGATACGTAACACAGCACTTCGCCGCCTACGTTCAAGGTTCTTGCTTCTTTGTCTGAAATTACACCTCTAGAGGTAGAAAGGATGGCGATACCCAATCCGTTTATAACTCTTGGTAAATTGTCAGCTGGAGCATATTTTCTCAAACCTGGTTTACTTACTCTTTTAAGATCTCTGATGGCTGGTAACTTGGTTGCCGGATCATATTTAAGGGCAAGTTTAATTACACCTTGTTTGTTTTCTGTTTCTTCAAACTTATAGTTTAAGATATAGCCTTTTTCAAAAAGCACTTTTGTCATTGCTTTTTTGATGTTTGAAGCAGGGATTTCAACAATCCTATGTTTTGCTTGCAAAGCGTTTCTTAAACGGGTTAAGTAATCTGCTATTGGATCAGTCATTGTATTCTTTATTTATTTACCAACTTGATTTTGTTACACCTGGAATTTTACCTGCTGACGCCAGTTCACGGAACTGGTTTCTGCACAAACCAAATACTTTCATATATCCTCTTGGTTTGCCTGTTAATTTACATCTGTTGCGCAGACGAACTTTAGAAGAACTTCTAGGTAGTTTTTGAAGACCGATGAAATCACCTGCCTCTTTTAACGCTGCACGTCTATCTGCGTATTTAGCAACCAGTCTCTCTTTTTTGAGCTCTCTTGCTTTTATTGCTTCTCTTGCCATGTTCTGTTTTTATTATTTTTTAAACGGTAAACCGAAAGCTCTTAACATTTCTAAACACTCCTCATCAGTTTTGGCCGAAGTTACAAAAGTAATGTCCATACCTGATATTCTGTTCGTTTTATCGATATCTATTTCCGGGAAAATGATTTGCTCAGTGATACCCATAGTGTAGTTACCTCTACCGTCAAATCCTTTAACTTCTAGACCTTGGAAGTCTCTCACACGTGGAAGTGCAATTGAAATCAGTCTCTCTAAGAATTCATACATGGCATCTTTACGAAGTGTTACTCTCGCACCGATTGGCATTTTAGCTCTTAATTTAAAGTTACTAATATCTTTTTTAGACATTGTAGCTTGTGCTTTTTGACCAGATATTCTTGACATCTCATCGATGGCAGCATCTATCAATTTCTTATCATTCACAGCTACCCCTACGCCCTGATTTAAGCATATTTTCAGAAGTGCTGGCATTTCCATTACATTCTCGTATGCAAACTTTTCTTGCAATTGTGGAATAACAACTTCTGCGAACTTTGTTTTTAAATTTGGTATGTACGACATTTATTTACTTTATTAGCTGATAAATTCTCCTGTTTTAACAGAATATCTCTGTAATTTTCCTTTTTCGTTTTCTTTTCTTCCAACTCTTGTTGCGGTTTTACCATCCAACAACATTAAGTTAGAAATATGAATTGGTGCTTCTTTTTTAATGATGCCACCGTTAGGGTTGCTTGCACTTGGTTTTGTGTGACGTGAAATGATATTCAAGCCTTCAACCAAAGCTCTGTATGTTTTAGTGTATACACGTAAAACTTTACCCGTGTTGTTATTGTCTACAATCTTTCCTGCAATCTGTACAACAGTATCCCCTTTTTTAATGTGGATTTTTGCAGTTTCGTGTGAATTGTTTTTTGCTTTCATTCTTCTGTGCTATTATAATACTTCTGGTGCCAGTGATATGATTTTCATGAATTGTTTTTCACGTAATTCTCTTGCTACTGGGCCAAAGATACGTGTACCTCTTGGTTCGTCAGAGTTGTTGAGCAATACACAAGAGTTTTCGTCAAAACGAATGTATGATCCGTCTGCTCTTTTGATTTCTTTTTTTACCCTTACGATAACGGCTTTTGATACGGTACCGGCTTTTACACCTCCTGATGGGATGGCAGATTTGATTGCCACGACAATTTTGTCACCTACAGACGCATAACGTCTTTTGGTACCACCTAGTACTCTTATGCAAAGGACTTCCTTTGCTCCGCTGTTGTCAGCTACTTTTAAACGACTTTCTGTTTGTATCATTATTTTGCCCTTTCTACGATTTCAACAAGTCTCCAGCATTTTAATTTGCTTAATGGTCTTGTTTCCATGATTTTTACTACGTCATTCACGTTACACTCATTCTTTTCATCATGAGCATAAAACTTTTTGGTCTTTTTGAAGTATTTTCCATACTTCGGGTGCTTTACCTTTGTTTCCAAAGCTACAACGATAGATTTATTCATACCGTTGCTGGTAACGCGACCAATAATTTCTTTTCTTGAGTTTCTGGTTTGTTCCATTTTTTATTCCCCCTTTTCAGCGGCTTTTAATTCGTTATCTACTCTGCGAGTGTTGATTTCAGTTAACATTCTAGCGATAACTTTTCTTGACTCTTTTAATTTGTGAGGTTGCTCAATTCTTGCTACTGCATTGTTGAATTTCACTTTTGTGAATCTCACTTTTTCTTCTTTGTATCTTTCCACCAATTCTTTGGTTGTAAGATCTTTAATTTCCCTGTGCTTCATTATTCTTCTGTATAATCAGGTTTTACAATAAATTTGGTTGCTACTGGTAGCTTTTGTGCTGCAAGGTACATACCTCTTTCTGCAACTGCTAATGGCACACCGGTTACTTCGAACATGATGGTTCCTGGCTTAACAATAGCTACCCAATATTCTGGTGCTCCTTTACCTTTACCCATACGAACCTCTGCAGGTTTTTTGGTAATTGGTTTGTCTGGGAATATACGAATCCATACCTGGCCTTCCCTTTTCATAAACCTGGTGAGTGCAACCCTGGCTGCTTCTATTTGTCTGGCAGTGATCCATGACTCTTCCATACTTTTCAAACCGAAAGTACCGAAGCTCAATCTATGACCTCTTGTGGCTAGACCTTTGATTCTGCCTTTATGCTGTTTTCTGAATTTGGTTCTTTTTGGACTTAACATGTCTAATTCTTCCTTATTTTGATTGAACTATAATCGATTAATCTCTTCTTCTTCTATCTCCACCGCCTCTGTTATCTCCGCCTCTATTGTCTCTACCACCGTCTCTTCTACCACCTCTGCGGTTGTCATTTGATGGACGCTCGTCTCTCTTTGGTCCACGATCAGAACCTGCATTTAAAGACAAATCACGTTTACCGTAAATCTCGCCTCTGCAAATCCAAACCTTTACACCAATCTTTCCATAGACAGTTAAAGCTTCACCTAATGCATAATCAATATCTGCACGTAAAGTATGCAATGGAGTTCTTCCATCTTTAAATTTCTCTGAACGCGCAATCTCTGCACCGTTTAATCTGCCAGAAATGCTTACTTTAATACCATCAGCACCCATTCTCATGGTGTTGCCTAATGCTTGTTTAACAGCTCTCTTGTAACTAACACGACCTTCGATTTGTTGACAGATAGTTTCTGCTACTAATTTTGCATCTAACTCTGGTCTTTTGATTTCAAAGATATTAATCTGAACATCTTTCTTAGTGATCTTCTTTAACTCTTCTTTGATTTTGTCAACCTCAGCTCCACCTTTTCCGATTACGATACCTGGTTTTGCAGTATGTATGGTGATGATGATCCTTTTGATGGTTCTCTCGATCACAATCTTGGACATGCCACCTCTAGGTATACGCACAAATAAGTACTTGCGGATTTTCTCGTCTTCAGCTAGTTTGTCAGCAAAATTCTTGCCACCGTACCAGTTGCTTTCCCATCCCCTGATGATGCCTAATCTAAACGCTATTGGATTAATTTTTTGTCCCATTAATTATGCTTCTACTTTTTGGTTTTCTACCTTATTAATACTGTCAACTTTGATCGTCACGTGGCTAAATCTTTTTCTGATTCTATAAGCACGACCTTGTGGGGCTGTTCTCATTCTTTTAGCAACTACGGCACCATCTACAAATACTGCTGATACAATGATATTGCTCTCATCAGATTTGCTACCTTGGTTTTTTTGTTCCCAATTGCTGATGGCTGATTTTAAAAGTTTTTCTACGTATTGTGCGTAGTACTTTCTTTGGCTAAATTGTAGAATGCTTAATGCTTTGTCTACTTTCTGACCTCTGATTTGATCAACTACCAGTCTCATTTTTCTTGGAGACAAAGGGCAATTCTTTAATACTGCTACTGATTCCATAATTATTTACTATTACCTCCGTGTCCTTTGAATGTTCTTGTTGGTGCGAATTCACCTAATTTGTGACCAACCATGTTTTCAGTTACGTAAACAGGGATGAATTTATTTCCATTGTGCACGGCAAATGTGTGCCCAACGAAGTCAGGTGAAATCATGGATTTTCTACTCCATGTTTTGATTACCGCTTTCTTTTTGGTTTCGTTCATTTTGGAAACTTTTTCGTCTAGTTTCCAATCAATGAAGGGACCTTTTTTAAGTGACCTTGCCATTATTTGTTTCTTTTACCTTTTCTACGTTCTATGATATGTTTGCTTGAGCTTTTCTTGGTATCACGGGTTTTTTGACCTTGTGAATAGATACCATTACGAGATCTTGGTTGTCCACCTTTTGATCTACCTTCACCACCACCCATTGGGTGATCGACAGGGTTCATCGCTGCTGGACGTGTTCTTGGTCTTCTTCCTAACCATCTGCTTCTTCCCGCTTTACCGTATACTTCTAAGCTATGGTCTGGGTTTGAAACGGATCCGATAGTTGCAGAGCAAGTACATAAGATCATTCTAGTTTCACCACTTGGTAATTTAACAACTACGTATTTACCATCTCTTGCTGTCAGTTGAGCGTAAGATCCTGCACTTCTGCATACCTTTCCACCTTGTCCTGGAGCCATTTCAATATTGTGGATGATAGATCCTAGTGGAATTTCAGATAATGGAAGTGTGTTTCCTAAATCTGGAGTTACACCAGTGCCAGAGTTTAACTTCTGACCAACCTTTAATCCATGTGGACAAAGTATGTATCTTTTCTCTCCATCTGTATATTCGATCAGAGAAATAAATGCAGAACGATTTGGATCGTATTCTACAGTTTTAACCTCGGCAACTACACCATGTTTGTCTCTTTTAAAGTCAATGATACGGTATTTTCTTTTGTGACCGCCGCCTATGTAGCGCATGGTCATTTTACCTTGGTTGTTTCTTCCACCGGATTTTGATAAAGATTCAGTCAGGCTTTTTTCCGGCTCTGAAGCTGTAAGCTCTGCAAATGTATTCGCAACTCTAAATCTTGTTCCCGGTGTTATCGGTCTAAGTCTTTTAACTGGCATTTTCTTTAAATATTTTCGTAAAAGTCAATTTCTTGACCCTCTTTCAACTTACAAATTGCTTTCTTATAAATGTTGGTTCTACCGGTAGTTTGACCTGTGCGTCTGTTTTTCTTACGCTTAGGAGATGTAACGATAGTGTTTATCCATTCGATTTCTACGCCGTAAATACTTTCGATTTCGGCTTTTATTTGGTCCTTGGTAGCAGAGCGAAGGCATACGAAACCGTATTGCTTTCTTTTGTCCGTTAGCATGGTCATTTTTTCTGTTATCAGCGGTTTAATCAGTACTGACATAATCTTAATTCAATGTTTGTTTAATGACTTCAATAGAATCGTTCACCAGAACTAAAGTTTTAGCTTTTAAAATCTGGTAGGTATTTATTTCTGATGCTGGTAAAGTATGGGCTTTAGGCAAATTTCTTCCGCTTAAATACACATTCTTATCGTTATCTGGTGTAACCACCAATACCCTTTGGTCGTTTAGTTTCAAATTGTTCAAGAGGCTGATGAACGACTTGGTGTTCGGTTTGTCGAATGTTAAAGAATCCAAAACAACAATGTTGTTTCCTGATGCTTTATAAGACAAAGCTGAAATCCTAGCCAATCTTTTCAATTTTTTGTTCAATTTAAAGTTGTAATCTTTGGGGCGTGGACCATGTATACGGCCTCCACCTACGAATACACCTGATTTTATGCTACCAGCACGTGCTCCACCAGTACCTTTTTGACGTTTAATCTTTCTGGTACTATAGTGCACTTCAGATTTATCTTTGGTTTTGTGGGTTCCCTGTCTTTGATTAGCCAGGTATTGTTTCACATCCAGATAAATAGCGTGATCGTTTGGCGCTACACCGAATATTTCACTTGGTAATTGAACAGATTTACCTGTTTCACTGCCATTGATTGATAATACTTTCAGTTCCATTTCT
>JBIKPR010000018.1:0-40058 GCA_044357345.1 Bacteroidia bacterium | reverse complement strand
TGAAACTTCAAGTGGCAATTTGTCCATAAAGGTAAACTTGGAAGATTTTGCAAACGGGGTATACACGGTGTACATTCCTGAACTGAACTATAATTACAAGCTTGTAATTATCAGATAGGCTTCTAATTAGCTATAAGTAAAGCCCCGTTGGCTATTGTGCTGGCGGGGCTTTTGTTATTTTAGGACAAGACACATGGCATTCTGGTAGAAAGGCCGGTCAAATTGCCCCCTAAAAACGATATAAACTGCCCCCCTGATTTTTCCTACTATTTCAACACATGTTTTTGGTTGGTGCTGAAGATGTTTTAAGCCGTTATCGACTTAATTTATCCTCATTTTTAATAACACCGTTTTATAAAACTTTCCTAAAACATTTCAAAGACATAATCTAGTAAGTTTCAACATTTCGCCATTTGCCTTCACCAATAAGGTACAAATAAGGTACAAAATATATCTTATTTGATCTAATTTAATAAAACTTAAACACAGTTAAAATATTTCTATAAACCTTGTTATTATTAGCTTTACAAATATTTAATAAGATTAATTTGGATTAAGTAATATCTGTATTACTTTCACTATACAGAAAGTAACTTTCCTTATATAACAATGCTTTCAGAGCCAAAAGGTACACACAAGGTACAAAATACTTGTTTATTGAAAAAAATCACGGGTAAAAGTATTTTCAAGTCTTTCTTACTATTCATCATTCTTTTTTACTACCACTAATGCTTTCCAATACTGAGACAAAGATAATAGTCCACCAGTTAATCTCGAATTGTTTATTGATTTTACTAATGATTTTAATCAGAATGGGTTAAGCAAGTTGAGCTTGTGTAAACGAAATCCAATATCTCTTGTCATCGAGCTTTTTCTTTTGCTGCCAATACCTTGACAATGATAGCGAATAATAAGTCTAATTTTACTCACAACGATTGGGCTATTTGATATTATTTGCGGTTTTAAATCATAATCTATTCAAACCAATCATCAATTAAACACTCTTTTCAGGGGCGGCAATTTGACAGGATTTTGCAACTAAATACCTTTTTTTGATTATAATTTCATGAAGTTGCAGTTACAATTGGCTGAGGGTGAGTATTCTTCTTTGGCATTTTATTAGTCTGAGATGCAAATCTACGATTTAATTGGCTCTGTTTTGACATATAGGCAAGATCTCGCATCCATCTTAATAATCGACCGTGGTCAGACTTACCAGTATACTTTCTCCAAATATGACCCTTGCTCGAACCACTGGATAAATAGTCCTTAATAACTTCACGCTTGTCTTCGTCAGTAAAATATCTGACTGATTTGGGTATTATGATTTTTTTCATAATTACACTTTTTTGTGTGACCCATAGGACAAGACAATCAGTTTCAGGAGGTCAATTTCACCGGAATTTCCAATTGAATTAACGAGTTAAAATTACAAAGGAATCTTTGAATTAAAAAAGGGTTGACAAATTACTTGTCAACCCTTTAAAAATAAGATATGAATGCTAGTTTATCCTGTACTTTAAAGCAAAAGTAGTATATGGAGAGGCTGATAGATAATAGAAATTTAGAATACTATATCCAAAATCTAAACCAAATTTACTTAATTGCCCTTTTCGTCTATTTAATGGGATAATATGAATTCCTATGCCAGTTGAAGAGGTAATACCTATAGATGAAACACTTGAAGTATTTGATTGTAGATCATTAATTTTGACGACATTTCCTACAATTCCTGTGAAAAAATAAAAAGAATTGAACTTTTTGATTTTCACGTATTTTTTCAAACAAGTTCCCATGGAAAAATCAAAAGCATCATTTGAGAACATAATATATGAATAATTCCATCCAATTCTACCAGTGAGGGAATATTTATCAATAAAAAATGTTTCGTAATCAAATTGTGCTGCAACTGCATATCCCTTTATATAACTTTCTCCATATGTTTTTGCATAACCTGGCGTGAGAAGGAAATATTTACTATGCTTATCAATTCTTGAAGCTCTGAGACTATCATTCATATTAGCAAATATTTCATTACTATTAAATAAAAAAATTATTATACAAACAACAGCCTTTCTAAACAAGAGATGATCATCTACAACTAGAACTTTAAGTTTTTCTAATATTGTAGCAGACACTATAGAATTCATATTTTATATAAAAAACGAAAATAGGCATTTTTATTAAATTTCATTTCTTTTAGAAAAAACGCAAAAGATTTAGGAGATTTTAAAATCAACTACAATCTACAAAACCAAGTTGTGTAACAAATACTCAAATCAGTGATTTAAAGGCCTTTTTTTGATTCTAATTTCATGTATTTGCAAATACGTAAATATTATTTTAAAATAAACAGATGTAAGCTAATTTTAATTGTTTCTTCTTGTCGATTCTAAACAATAAATTCTTAAGATGTTAGTTATTATGACTTGTAAAAGGAGGTTCATTTATCTTGATTTAAAAACAACAGAATGGAATTAATCTTGATCGATTCTCGAGAATTCTCGAGAAATCCCAAGAATTCTTGAGTTTCAATGAGATTTCTTGAGAAATTGAATGAACCAGGATTATTTAAAAGTCACTTTCATTAGGATCAATAGATTCCTTTTCTATTAATAAAAAATGCATGCTTGTATGTTTGTGCAAGGATGCTTTTGTTTTTATATTGTACAAGTGTACAACGATACATTAATGAAATTCCTGCAAGAAAGATGATATTCCTATTGATATGTTTAGCTTTTTTTTGTAAACAATTCATTACACTAGATTCACTAATTGTTTCAAGAATTAATTGAAATATATTGTTTCTTTAATTTAAGTTTAATTTATGATTTGGGTTATTCAGTTTTTCTGTGATTTTCAACGTTAAGTGTAACATTGAAAAAAAATTACTATTCTTTTATTTAAAACACTGCTATATATGTTAATTTTTTTCATCAAATAATATAATTATTGACTAGAATAATAGAAAATCATTTATTGATTAAATAATATCCGAGGACATCCCTGTTAATCGTATAAACTTATTTTAAAAATGGAACATTTGTAGTATTTTAGGAGCTTTAAACTAAACACTATGACCATATTAATTTTAGAAAATGATCAACAAACTGTTGAAATTGTAAAAGGAATTTCTAGAGACTTTTTTCCAGGGTGTCAGATTGTAGAAATTGCAATTAAAATAGAAGATGCTAGGCAATTGCTTTTTCAATTACTCCCTGATATATTGATTATTGGAACACATCAGCTAAGCCAATTGGATTTTGATTTGGCATGGTTGGAATTACCGGAGGAAATGATAGTCATATGGATAGGAAATGATAAGATATTCTCAAAAAAGAACATCAAATTTGACTCTTTAACCCATTTGGAAAAACCTGTGAAACTTGAAGAATTAACCAAATCCCTGCAGCACGCCAAGGAAATATTAAAGCAAAGAAAATATGTTGGGAAAACAGCTTTAAGGTTAAACCAGGTATATGAAGGCAGTATTTTGCTTGCCGGAAATGACGGGATATATCCTCTTAATCTTAAAGATATCATTAAAATCAAATCTGACGGCGCGTATTCAATATTTTTTACAACTGAGAACAAACGAACAACTATAACTAAGAACTTGGGTCATTTTGATAAGATATTGACTGAATATTTTTTTTACAGGATACACAATACATGTTTGGCAAATATTCGCCACTTGTCGTCTTATTTACCAGGGGCATATCCTGCTGTGTGGTTCAAGGATTCAACTCAGGAAAGGATATCAAGAGGCAAAAGACAGCAGATATTAAAAATACTTCTATCATCGAAAGCTTCGCTTGGTTAAGCTCTTCAGTTTTTTCCAATCCCATCCTATTGCTTTCAAAACATCCCATCGATGGTAAAATCATACCGTTTATTTTCAATTCGTGCCATTTGTTGTAAAAACATAAAATTAGTTGGTATATTCTAGCAAATGTGAAATATTTATTCCGAATATCAATTCATTCTTTTTCTTGGATATTTTTAGCACACCTTTGATAAGTTGAAAGTCAAATGTAAACCTTTAACTCGGGAAGCTGAAAACGATGAAGAGTAGGCATTTAGTTAATACCTTAAAAAAACCATGAGAAAATCACCAACATAACCCATTGCTGAATCAATCAACTTTAAAACTTGGTTTCTTCTTGGCCAGGAAAAATAAACAGGAAAATAAAAAACTAACAAAAATATAAAAAATATGAACAAAATTAAAAATATAAAAAAGCTGATATTTATCTTGGCATTTATATCAACAAGTCAAATTGCAAATGCACAATTTGAGCTGGTAATAAGTAATAACAGAGTACCATGTTATACAAATTTATCTTTTGCAATATATGATAATACCAGTACATTATTGGTGAGCGGGACAGCGATTTCAGGCAATGTCTATTGCGTGAATATCTCTTCGATACCTGCAATTTGCATTTTTACTGAAATAGGGGGTTGTGGTGGCTCGTTTAGTATCCCTATGGGGCAGTTTACCCCTTCACCATTGAGCTGCTTAAGCCCAGGATGCCCAGGTTGTAGCTGTTTGGCATCGCCTACATCATTTGGATATATTTATAGCGTGGGTGGTTCAACGGGGTGCACACCAGGATGGGATTTATATACAATGAATATAAATTAATAATTGCATCTTTTAAGTATAATCATTAAATACCTGTTATTTATATGATTATACTTATATTTGTTTTGCGATGCAATATCAGATTTTAAAACGAGATGAGCAAAACTAACAGAAAGGACTTATTTTTTGATTTTTTTATCTCTTCAGGCTTAACTACTCGGAGTTTTGCTGCATTTCTATGCTTTGTTTCTAAGGCACTACTCTGGGCTTTATGTATATTATTAACTCATGATTTATATGCTCAAAAAGAAGCTAATAAATGGTATTTGGGCAACAATGCAGGTATTGATTTTTCTTCAGGTACGCCAACAGCACTTTTAAACAGCCAGATGTCTGCAGTTGAAGGATGTGCAAGCATCGCCGACAAGCGTGGGCGTCTCCTATTTTATACTAATGGTTTGACAGTATGGGATAGTTCACATAGTATCATGTTAAATGGCAATGGGCTTAAAGGTCATCTATCGTCCACACAATCGGCTATAATCATTCCCAAACCAGGTAACTCTAAAATTTATTATATTTTCACAACTGATCAATGGGGTATTGGGAATGGCTTAAACTATTCTGAA
Source organism: Bacteroidia bacterium (assembly GCA_044357345.1). Lineage (GTDB taxonomy): Bacteria > Bacteroidota > Bacteroidia > NS11-12g > UBA955 > JABMMZ01. The sequence goes on along the minus strand of JBIKPR010000018.1, from coordinate 34,841 downwards.
TTGGACATGACACTAAACGGTGGTCTTGGGGCCATCAACAGCAATAAAAATATAAATCTCATGAATGGCAGGACCAGTGAAAAACTCACGGCTGTACAACATGCAAACGGGAGAGATTTTTGGGTGTCGACTATTAAAGACAATAGTGATACATCTTACGCATATTTGCTGACTATAAACGGTGTAGTTAATACACCCGTGAAAAGTGTTTTTGGAAGGAATTTTCCAATAAGCTCAGGGTACATGAAATATTCACCTGATGGCCGTTTTGTAGCCATAGCACTTGGAGGAGTAGATTCTTTTGTGATTTGCAATTTTAATGCATCCAATGGGCAATTTTCCAACCCAATATATGTGAATAAATACAGTGAATACGGTCTGGAATTTTCTCCTTCTAGTAGATATCTATATATTTCAGAAGCGAATGGAGATGTATTTCAATTTGATTTGAAAAGCGGTAATAAAAGTAATATTATCAGTTCAAAAACAACAATTTCGAATCTTGGGGCTTCCAAAGTCGGTGCTATGCAAATCGGGCCTGATAAGAAAATATACCACGCCATCAGGAACACAGGGTATCTTAACCTCATACAATATCCGGATTCACCGGGTATAAAATGCAATTATATTTCAAATGCTGTATATCTTGGGGGCAGGACTTGCCAGTATGGGCTCCCTAATATACTTCCCTCCATGTTTAATGTTAAATTCAAGTACACCAGGAATTGTATCCATGACAGTGTTAAGTTCAAATTATCTTATCCCTTGGTGGATTCTGTGCATTGGGATTTTGGCGATTCGGGTTCGGGAAATTTAAACAAATCAACTAGCGTCTCTAATGCAGGGCATGTGTATAAAACACCTGGCAAGTATAAAGTCACTTTGGTGGCTTTTCTAGATGGGATTGCTGATACGAGTATCCGGGAAGTTCCCCTTGTCAGCTCTAAACCTTATATTGGCAGGGATACCACTTTTTGTAATACTTCCTTTTTTCAAGTAAAGCTTGCTCCTGGCAAGAATTTCCTGAGTTATGCATGGTCAAATGCCAAGACCACGCAGAGCATATCAATAAATAAAAAAGGCATTTATATTGTCAAGACACTTGATACAACAGGGTGTATAGATTCTGATACAATGGAAGTGAATAATCCGCAGATTGTTGCTGCTTTTGACCTAAAAGATATCATATTATGCAGAAAATCAGCATTCCAGATGAAAAACACCAGTACATATACAGAAGATCAATGGAAGCGCAGTACATTTTATTTTCCAGACAATTCCAAAATCATCGATACGATTGCATCTAAAATATTCTATAAAACAGATTCCTTCCGTATAAAAATGGTGGCAGAAAGCCTGCATGGCTGTAAGGATTCCATCACACACACAGTCAGGACCCTTCCCAATACGGATATCGCTTTCACAATCAATAAAGGCCAACAATGCCTGAGAGGCAATAATTTTGTTTTTACGAACCAATCAGCTATTATTGGTGACAGTATCAGCAATTATCTATGGGACTTCGGCGATGGCAGTGGCAGTATACAAAAGAATCCCGGAACAAAATCCTATTCCAAAGATTCAAACTATAAAGTTACATTGTACACCTTTGCGAAAAACGGATGCAGTGACACCTTGCAAAAAGTAATGACAGTTTCTCCTCATCCTGTTTCAGGTTTCTATGTAAATAAAGTGTCTCAGTGTTTCAGGAGCAATCTATTTAATTTCAACAATACATCGGTCATCCGGCACGATAGCATAAGTGCATATGCCTGGGATATGGGCAATACCATAAAATTAAATAATGCAAATGTTTCCAATTTTGTGTACAGAAGTGAAGATACTTTCCAGGTACGTTTAGTGGCAATATCAGACAAGGGATGCATGGATACTTTTACAAGTTCAGTTACCACATTTGCACAACCGATGGCACGCTTTACTGTTCCAAGGGATAGCCAGTGCTGGAATCAGCATTATTTCACGATAATCAATCAAAGCGCCATAAAATATGGGAAGTCCCTCAGCAGATGGAATTTCGGTGATGGCACTTATGATAGCGCTTTTACGCCTGTCAACAAACAATATGCTAATAGCTCCGCTCAATACACCATCAGATATACCCTTGTATCAGAACACGGTTGCATAGATTCATCGAGTCAAAGGGTCACACTTATAGAAAGACCTCGAGCCGTTTTTTCCGTAAACGATTCAGTGCAGTGCTTAGTGGGTAATATGTTCAGTTTTGTAAATTTGAGTACTTTCAGCCTGGCAAACAGCCTGGCTTACCAGTGGGATTATGGAAATGGTCAGTCATCTGCCGGTTTAAATGCCCAGAACATGAGTTATGACAAGGGACAGTATTATCCGGTGCAACTTGTTGCTTATTCATTGCTTAGCAATTGTTCTGACACCTTCACCCAGCAGGTTTTGGCAGCTCCACACGCTATCCCTGATTTTATCGTTGATTCGGATTCCCAGTGTCTGCGTTTTAATCAATTCACGTTAACGAATAAAAGCAGTATAAAATTTGGCAATATTGTTTACAATTGGACCTTTAACGACGGCACAAGCAGTGTATTAACAGATCCGATAAAACACTACGATACCGGTAGTGCATACAAAGTAAGACTCTTGGTCACTACAGACCGCACCTGTATGGATTCAATTGAAAAGGAACTGGTGTTATTGCCGCATCCCAAAGCGGCTTTTACAGTGAATGATTCTATACAATGCCTGAACAATCACGCATTTGATCTGGTAAATAATGGCAGTATTGCTTATGGAAGTTTCAATACCAGCTGGATTTTTGATGACATTACAACCGACAGCAATAAGAATATCTTTGCAAAACAATTCAATACGGGTGGATATCACAATATCTTGTTGAGTTTATATTCTTCTTTTAATTGTGCAGATACTAGTGTTCAAAAAGTTTACTTGGAGAAAAACAAGAACGCCGCTATAGAACTTATTGGTAATGACTCGCAATGCCTGAAGGGAAATATCTTTAATATGTTCGCAAAAAGTGCCGATCCGGCTATTTTATATAATCAAGTGGAATGGAATTTTGCTGATGGAAATACCTCAGATAGTTCGCTTGCCTTAAATAGGTATCTCACGGCAGGCGGTTATAGTATCTTGCTTGCCACGGAATCCATAAATGGATGCCTTGACAGTTCATTTCTTGATATCATGGTTCATCCACAACCACTTGCGCGTTTTACAACGGATACTCCATGTTTTCCAGAACCTGTAAGATTCAAAAATACTTCAACAATTCCTGTGGGCAGTATAAACATCTACAAATGGGATTTTGGGGATTTGACGAATTCGAACTTGGTAAACCCTCTCAGGAATTATTTACAGCCAGGTGCTTATGCCGTTTCACTTGAGGCAATTTCAGGATACGGATGCGCTGACACCATCATAAAAAACAAGGGTGCCCTTGTTAGGAAAAGGCCAAAGGCTTATTTTACCTATACGAGGATGCAAGATAAACAAGCGTTAGTATCCACGCTCAAATTTAATAATTTTTCTTCTACCGATGTTGTTTCAAATCAATGGAATTTTGAAGATGCTGGAACCAGCAGTTTGAAAGAACCACTTGTCGATTTTAAAGACTCCAATAACAGGCAGGTCAGCTTGACAGTTAAGAACAGTGAAGGCTGTGCAGATACCTTTACTATTAATACAGGCAGCCTTTTACCAGACTTTACATTGTTTTTACCGAATGCATTCAGTCCGAACGGCAATAATCTCAATGAAGAGTATAAGCCAATCGGGGCTCTGTATGCTCATTCATATGTCATGGAAATATTCAACCGCTGGGGAGAAAAGGTATTTGAAACAAATGATGTCAATAAGGGCTGGGACGGCACTTTTCAGGGGCAGAATTGTGAAGAAGGTGTATTTATTTGCCGATTATATGTTGTTCCACTGCGAGGCAAAATACAGCATGTTGAAATGTCGTTTCATTTATTGCGTTAAACATCAAACGTGGGAGACCGAAAACGCAGTCTACTCCCTTCGGTGTATTCACTCTGGTCGTGAAATCACTCCACTGCGTTAACTTCAGTTCTAAAGAACACTGTGCTTAGTTACTCCTTTCAGTCGTGAGAATGCTTCGCTTATTGAATCACAACTATTATTTGAAATGTGATTGGGAAGACGAATTAAAGACAAACAAAGGTTACTTGAACTTTGATCTTTTAAACAGTAAAACTAAGATTGAAGAATATAAATCTAAAAGCAAAAAATTTGATTGTGCGACAACAATACTATCCTTAATCAATGCAGTTTTAGTTATCTCCGGTCTTATATTTTGAATCAGTTTTTTTATTTTTTACCTCTAGACGAAGGACGATTAATTCCAAATTTCCCTTGATCCCATCATTTTGCAGGTTCGATACTTTTACCTGTAGATTTTCCTGTTTTCAGGTCTTGGTGATTTATGTACCTCTGGTGGCGTAATTTTCGTGTTTTTAGAGTTTTGTTTTGACATATAATTTATCTTTTACACAAAAATAAGAATACAGGTTATTTTTTAATTGACAAATTATTATAGTTGTCGACAAAGTCCTCTGCAAACTCATTGGCTATAACAAAAAAACAATTCACTAAAAACTTGAAAAACAACACACTAAATGAACAAAAATCAAAGAAACAGATATTCGACTAATATAAATTAGGAAATTTTAAATTTTCAAAAATTTAGTTGTAATTTTGCAGTACCCATTTCAAATTATCCAAAACCTGATTTTACATGAACAATTCTAACAGAAATTTAATTCTGGGTTTGCTTACGCTTATAGGACTTTCTTTTTTATTATCTAATAACCGAAAAAGTAAACCCAATAAACCTAAAACACCGTCAAATCCTAGGAATCTAAATAAATTTGATTTCAAAGTAAAATCTAAGCAAGAATTAGAAAATGACAGGAGTGATGCTTATAACTATTTAGCATAATTCTTATGCTTGGGAGAAGCACTCGGACTCAAATAAACGTTATTCTATTTTAACGAACGAATTCATAGCAAGAAAAATAATCATGACTTGTGTAAACATTGGAATTGAAATGCTTCAAAAGAACAATTTAGCTTCATTTGGCTTTCTTGGAATGCCGACGTTAGAAGAAATTAAAAGACCTACCAACAAAACACTAAACACCAAACGGTATAGAGTTTATCAAAAATTTGCCAGTTTCTTTTTTAAAGAGGAAAACTTTGAGCATAATTATGATGTAAAAACAAGTGCTTATTTTATGCTTAATCGCAACTCAATTAGAGAAAACAAGAACATTAAACATGAAATATTAAACATGTTTAACAATCACTATGTCTTAGAAAATTTCTTTCAAGAAATTTATCAAATTGGAGCAAATTAATTTATTACTTCCCCCCCTACCACCTCCAAACCAAAACCATTTTCCCTGTATACACATCTTTATTTTCTAAGTTCCACAAGCCATCAATTCTGTCATACCGTATAATTCCAGAAATTGAAAGATTTTTTATAATTGTAGATGTTGCAACTATTCCAACGCCTTGCTTGTATGAGTTGTTCTTGTATTTTAAATAATCGGTTTGGAGGCCAATTGATAGACCTTTTTTAGCAAGATAATTATAACTTATTTGAACTGAATTTGAATTTAAAGAATCGACAAATGGGGCGGTAATGTTTCTGAAAAAAGACAAGAGCATGTTGTGTCTTTGACCAGCTTGTATCGAATGGGTTGTACTTATGTTTTTATATGCTACTTGTGCTTTTTCTCCAATTTCCATGGTCGACTTTGTGTAATTCACCAATCCAACCCAATTGTAAATTTTATACCTCTTTTTATAATTTATTGTTGCCGTAGTGATTGAAAATTGATTATTGGTTCTATATAAACTATCCGGGTGGTTGTTTCCTTGAATATAGGGGCTATAACTTAGCATCAAGTTTGGGTATTTATCAAACGATGTGTTTAGTTTCAATCCATAGCCCTTTATTCTGTTTGTAGTAATATTTAACTCATTTAGGTTGTCTCGCATTTCTTTGTAACTGGCTGAAAATTTAATTTTCTGCTAAAAAACAATTGCTCAACTTTTGACTCAAGCTCTCTAAAGTTTCTTCTTAAAAATGGGTTGCCTATTGTTCTAAAAGCTGCGCCAACTTGACGTGTTTGTATTTCAAACTTTGTATTTTTACCAGCCTGTTGAACAGCTTTAATTTGATATGACATGGTGCCATTAGCTGATATATTGTTTGATGGATTTGTGGTAATAACCTTGTAATGATATTGTTCTTTGTATTGGCTTTGGGCCCACTCTCCTTCAACAATCATTCCTTTTAATAAACTAAGTTTACCCCCAATGCTCAATACCGAATTATTTACATTGGGAGATAATGAATCAGTTGTATTTAAATCAAATGCAGTAAAGTAAGTAAGTGCAAGAAAATCTGAACTCCTGGAACCTATTCCAAATCGGAGTGCGCCTGTAGGTCGATTATATACTATTTTACTTGAAGAAAAAGGTACGATGAACTGCTTAGATGTTTTACCAATTGTTGCATCCCAAAAGTATTTTTTCTTACTGACCCCAATATCAACTCCTTTCAAAGACATATTACTTAGAGTAAAATCCGTGTACATAGCACCAGTCAAACCTATCCCAAGTCTATCAACAGCTAAGACACTTTTCAAAAGCCCTTGATTTGGCATACCAGACTTCATTTGTTCTCTTATGTTCTTTGGATTTCGTATTCCAGCAATTTTAGAAGCCATACCAGTTGTATCGGCTTTACGAAGAAGCTCAAGTTTTTCTTTTTGCTTTTGTAGTGACTCATATTGCTTTTCTAATGCCAACAATTTATTCAACTTGGTAGTGTCTACATTCTCTCCAGTTTTTGCCTTTAAAGCGCTTATAGAGTCGTTTATTGACTGCCTAATAGTCGAAAGCATAGAGTCTTTCTTGTGCTCATAAGCCCGCATCAATTTTTCTTTCTCCTTTTCTGATGCGGTTTTGAGTTTTTCCTCTAAAGCCTTTTTCTCGGCATCTAGTTTTTCATTGACCTTTCTTTCTGCTTCCTGTTTCAAAGTTTGCTGCCAATTGTCGTAATCAGGGACTTGTTTTTTAAGTGCTTCCATTTGCTGATTGATTTTGTCGGACTCAATTGACTTAGCACTGATTTCGAATTGACGCAATCTGTCTATTTTATTAAATTCATCAATTTCTTTTTGCATTTGTTCTGCAGCCGATTGCCTCAGACTATTGACATCCAGCCTAAATGCAAAATAGTTATTCTTGTATGTGTTATTAGACTCAGTGGTATAAAACAAATTTGATGTAAATGGTAGTCCCAGAACTGTAAACTTCGGACTTACATACAACCTACTATACATCAACTCATTTCTTTGCATTGGATTTTGAGCATTGGTTGCAAAAGATTCTGAACGCAATTGCAATGAGAATTTAAAGAGGTTCTCTTTGGGTGGGAGTTTGGATTTGAATCTTTCAAAATAAGACTTTTGCTTATTTTGGATTGTAGTTAACGCTCTTTTGGGAATACTATTTATTGAACTTTTTACACCTTCAATCTTCTGATTTGAACTTGTTGTATACTTTGTTTTTTCTGACTCTATTTTAGAACTTATTTTTTCAGCTCCAATATTAATACCTGTGTCTATACGATTCACAAATGTCTTTTTACTCGAATCTACTAAACCAATCTTTAGCGAATCCTTATAAAAAGAACTATTAAAATTTTGAGCATTTACGCTAAAACTTAAGAGTAATGATATAATTAGTAATAGTTTCAGTAGTTTTAAAAGGCTTTTAGTATAGAACAGAATTATTCCAACTTACTTACTTGTATGGTCTCATCGATTCCATCAGATTGTATACGTATCAAATAAACACCATGTGGCACAGTTGAAAGATTGATAACGTTAGATTCATCCCCATGGAACAACAACTGTCCCATAGCATTGTATACTGACCATTTATACGCTTGATTGTCGGCGTTTGTAATGTTTATAATGTCCTTTGTTGGATTAGGGTAAATATTCCAACCTTGTTTATAGAGTGATTGAACAGCGCTGTTCCATGTCACTGTAATATTGATGCTATCTCTTCCCCAACAGCCATTATTAGAACCCACTTGAACCCAATAGGTCTTTTTGCTAATCCCTTGTGAATTGCCACTTATAGAATACGTTTGTGCACTGGAGTTATCTTGCCATAAATACGAGCTAAAGTTACCTGCATTTAATAGCAAACTTGCCTTTTGTTCTATTGCTGTATCTCTACCCAAATTTGGTTTTGGAGAAGGACGCAATACTAGATTAAATGGCAAAGAGGTGTCTGCTATTTGACAATTGGTTTGGGTGTAGATGGCTCTATAGATGCCCGATTGCGGAGTATTGGAATAGTAGGTTGACGATTGTGTATTTGCTATTGTCGACCATGTACTTCCTTGCATTTTTTGCCAAGTAAAAGCAGGATTGGGATTACAAGTAGTTACTAATGAAATTGACATTTCGTTGTCACAATAACTGCTGTCTCTTGGTTCTTTTAAGATATTAACTCGGTGGAACTGACTAGGTATTTCATAAGGTCCTATATCTATGGTATCGCAATTGATTCTAGGTTTGCCATCAAAATCAGTATAATTCGCCCAATCTGCAATGGCAGAATTTATACCTGTATTGTAAGCAGGAGACAATTGGGTGCATGAATTTACCAAACGAAAATCAACACTATCAGTATTTGCATCTGGTCCAAAATCTGAAGGTGGTTTTATAAAAACAGGATTGTTGTAATAAAGATTGCTTCTGTTTTTGATATTGTATTTGTACGGGTAATGACAAGTGTCGCAAGAAACCGTCACTGTTGAATCGACATGACCTTGAAAAATACAATTGCTCACCTCTTGAAACTTTGTGCCATAACTGACTAAATGGTTTAATTTGCCACCATAAAATCTATTACCCCAAAATATACAGTTTCTGTATACCGAACCTACAGTAGCATCATTTGCAGAACCTGGCTCTGCATTCATAAAATTCAAACCATCATATTTCTTTTTCCAAATTTGCGCTAACTTTAGTGTGTCTGTATTAAAACCGTTGAAAGCATACAAGTCATTAATAGAATAGAATTGATTATCAACGCTTTTACCGACTATATAATTACCCCATAAATTATTGTAATACTTATTTCCAATGGAATACAATTGACTGTTTACCCTTGAATTAACACATCCTGAATAATTGTTCTTAAATGTATTGTTAATGAGAAACAAATTCTTCTCATTTTGATTTCCAAAGATTAAACAATTAAAAAAAGACACATTTTTACTGAATACACAATTCTTAACTATCAAAGAATCATATGAAGAAAATGCTGCAACACATAAAGCAGCTGCATCACCTGGACCTGTTGTGGTATTTGCCGCAGTATTACCTATAAAACTACACGAGTCAATGGTTATTTTTAAATAGCCTTTTATGGAATTATTATTACCTAAAAATGTGACAGCTCCATAACGGCCAGTGTTGTTTTCTCTGAATTCACAATTTTTGACAAGCAATTTCGAAGACTTCAAATAACCAATGCCTATACCAGCACCTTGCAATCCACAAGAATTCCTTAAAAAAGTGCATGAATTTACTTCTGCACTTGAATTTGGTTGATTTACGTCAAATACAATAAGCGTCCCACCTGAACCAAAACCATTAACTTCATATTCATCTTGACCGTATAACGGATTTCGGGAAACATTCTCTACAAATTTACAATTGATTACTTTTCCTTTAGATATGCCCATTGTCCCTCCTACTCCATATAAAACACTCAGATTTTTATTGATATTTTTGTTTCTAAAGAAATAGCAATCATTGACTATAAGACTTAAAACCGAATCTGCTCTCAAAGAATTTGAAAAAATTACACCATTATTATTTGTAAAAAAACAATGGTTAACTCTAAAATGGCCTTGGGTTAAATACAAACAGGACTCAAAGTAAGTAACTTTTGGACCCGCTCCTTCAAACTTACAATATTTAAATATTGCACTATCGCTTATTTTACCTTGACCATAAAACCGAATACCTTTCCATCTGTTATTGGTATCTAAGGGATAAAACCTTATGGTATCTCCTTCTGCTCCTAATGCCTTAATTTTACCATAAATAGACATTTGATACTTTCCATCGAAACGCATTTGAACACCAGATTCAATAATTAAGGTTGAGTCTTGGGGGACATAAATATTACCTTTGATGTAATAGGGTGAGGCCGTTTTAGAAAGTGTGCCATGGAGGGCGGAGTTTGCAGGAATTGTAGTTTGAGAATTAATTGTTGAAAAAGATGCAAAAATCATTAATATCAATAGTGCAATTGTATTTACATGGTTCATCCAAAACATCCGTTGTTTAAAATGTTTGATTAAAATTTTATTTCTAAATGTTATCAAAATTATTAATTTATTTTTTACTAATCGGCGAATTAATGATTTGCGATTTAAAGAAAAAACCATTATATCGCTTTCCTTCAGATCTTTTAACTGTTACCAAAATGAAGCATTCTTTAGAAAACCGTTGTATATCACCAACAATTCTAACACTATCAGTATTTCCTAAATATCTCCATTCAGAATCTCGTTTAAACGAAATCTTCAAAGTGGAATCATTAATAATCCAAGTTCCAAAAGTTTTCATGTAGGATCTTTTTTCTACACTAAAAAAAACATTTTCAAACACCCCATTTTGCAAGAATATTGCATATCGATTTAAATTTCTCTTTTGAATTACATTAAAACCAGAATGTAGAGTATCTCTGTATTTATAAATATAATAATTCCAAGGTTTATTTAAGATATCTTTTTGAATATCTAACATTCTATCCCTTTTGATATCAATCGTTCTTTCCTTGTCTAAAATAAAAAAAAGCAAGGTTACTATGAACATAGTGATCAAAAGTGATATCTTTATTTTAGTGCTCAAATTCTTTTTTTATTTAATTTTAAATCTCTATTTTGATTAAACATGGAGTTGTATTCATTATACATCAAGATATAAAAGTTCAATGAGTCTGGACTATCTAGATTTCGGAGTTCCAATGTATGGTCTGTCAATTCTAATATTTTAAACCTAATCGGAATTCTTGAATTTTGAAAAGTATCAAAACTAAATAAATCAAAATTCAATTTTATAATTGAATCATCAATTGACCATTTGCAATCCAAATGATCCATAGTGCTCTGGCTATGCTTATCCCAAAAAGCATTTGCTTTATTGTAGTTGTCAAAATACAAGTATTTATCATGTGTATGTTTAGGTTTTAAGAAAGCATTTCTATTGACATTGTAAAACCTAATAGTGTCTTCAAATGCTACTAATTCCCATTCTTTGTTAATTAATTTCCTTTTAAATGTCTCTTCAGTAAAACTTAAACATCCAACTAAAAGTAACATGGCAAAATATAAAATCGAAGAGCTACTAAATTTTAATTTTCTGCAATTCATCTTCAGTAATTTGTAAAGTTGTTTTTGCTTTAATATCATAAAGTGTATACGTAGTTTTTTCTGTGCATAAGCCATTATTTACTTCATGATATAAAATTTCATAAGTACCTTTAAATTTAGCATTAAATTGATTAATTAGATTGTTTGCAGTATTATTCCCATCGCCGTCTTGATTAATTGTACCCCTAACATAGGCTAAAAAAATGGTTATTTGACTTTTTTGAAGAGATTTATCAAGCTTACTAAATGAAAAATGTTCAAATTGTTTTATATATATTTCTGCATGCCTTGAATAATAGTTATATCTAGAGTTTTCAAATTTTGCATTAAAATCTTTCATATCACCAGTGTAAGTTTTTTTAAATGCAACCATGTCATCTTGGTGCAATTTTTCATGATAAATTGCATTAATGAGGTAATATTTATCTGTTAATTCTTTTTGCAATCCAATTTTACCATTTGCTCTAAAATTCAACCAAATTCCGTAGCCATTCTTTTCATCATATCGAGTAAATGCAACACTATGTATACCTCCTACAGCCCAAAGACCAATTGAACCTGCACCACCCTTTTTTATATCCTTTATTCCTATCTGATTTGCATAATATTCAACGACCCTAGCAATAATTATTCTTTGGGCAACTGTAGTTAATGCCATCGCAGTAATATCTTTAGTAACTTCTTTTCCATTATCTATACATTGAATATTAATGCTATGGTCTTTAGTTTCCCTTATTAGTTTACCATTTGTATCAAAAGTATCTGCCCCATTTATGTCAACCACGCAAATAGGGTTATTACCAAGACAAGCAAATGGACTTTCATATTCTTTAAAAATCGGATCTACATTCCACCTTCTAGCCACCCTGGCATCATACTCCCAATACTCTGCAGAATAAATATTGTTTTCCCCTGCTATTTCATTATCCTTTTCTTGAGTATTAAATCCGTATTTATAATTTTCTGGATTGGTTCCACAATTATTTACCGAAGTATTATACGTGCTATCCCAACTCAAATTAAAATTATCGATGTCAATATATGGATTTATAGAGTAAGAACCACTTCCATTAATTTGTGAACTTATTTCAACTGTGACATATCCCGTAGTATTGCTCGTAAAGTGTATTGTTTGGTTACCTGCTGCAGTATAAGTATATGACAAAACACTTCCTGGTAGTAAAATTCTAACTTTTACTGTATGGGAATAACCACTTACTACCGAAAAGCCCGCAATATTAAACTTTAAGTCGTAAGTCACCCCACTTTTCAAATAGATGCTTTTATTGGCAAGTGGCCTGATACTCCAAACAGATTCCAAATGCAATACATTGTGTGTGGGATTACTTACCGTTCTCGCACCTGAACCAGGTGTAAATCCACTTGTGCTGTCATTACTAAAAGTATGGTAATATGGAAATTTCTTTAATGTTGCAGTAGAACTTGAAACAGAACATTCTTTTACAGAGCCTCCAATACCTGGCATCGCACTACCAAAAGCATAATAGTTTGTAACTGTTCTTAAGTATGGCATGTAATAGTCTGCAGCATTATCGGCATTCAAATCGACACTTCGTTTTCTGTCCTGAATAGTTACCAATACATTACCTAAGTGGTTACACATTTCAAATTGTTTGTTACCTCTCGTTAATGTTTTAATGTTACTATTCATAGTTGTAAGTTGAGCTGCTCCAGTATACGTTTTATCTACCCAAGAACCGTTACTTGTTGTTCCAAATTTAGTAAATTCTCTGCTACTTATCAAAATATTTTGTTTGTTGATTTATTGAATAATCAAGGTATTTATATATTCTAGGTAAAATAAGTCAAGAAACTTAATATTCTTCATCTTAAAAAATTATTTAGATTTATCTTGTTGCCATTTTGGAATTGTATCATAATCAAAATATTTTTCTTTATAATCAAAATTATTTTATTCAATAACCATCGAATCATTTCTAAATTTATTTCCGACAAAGGCACTACCTACTTCACCTACAAACGACACTATTTTTTAATTATCAAATATTATAATATTTTTTGGTTTTTGCAAATATGTCATAATTTTTGAAGTTTTTGTATTGTTTTGAATTGTTTTATACAAAGAATTCTTAAAATACATACCACTAAGTACAAATAAATTCTAATTAAGATTAAATAAATCATATGGAGAATCAACATCCTCAAATATTACAATTGGCAATATGAAAAATCCAAATAATTTAAACAACTAGAATGCATAGTATCCATTAAAATAATACGATCATATTTGTATAGATAACTGTATAAATATTGATTAAAAGTATCTACACACATATAATAAAAATCTTTAAGATTATTAGATTTTAGTTCACATCTAAAGTACTTTTTGATAGCAAATTTTTCTCTTAAGCATCTACTTTTTTTATTGAGTTACAGCTTCAAAGTATGATAAAAGAATGAACTTTTATGAGCTATTGATCAGAGTAAAAAAGTGAATAATTCTGTACTTAAGCCATTCAAAACAATATCGGGAAACTCGATGATGAACTTAGGAAATTTAAGTTAATTGACCGATATATTAATATAATAAAACTTATTAAGAAAGGCATTTCAAAATCTCAAATTTCCGATTCATTATTCATTTTCAGAAAGCAAAATTAAAACCTATAAAGAGAATATATTTAACAAGTTTAAGTTCTGCAATTCAATTTCATTAACCATTATCGCTTTGTTTTATAAGAATCTACTTCAGCTTTTATTTCATCAAGGCTTTTTACCTTTCTTTTTGCAACATATTCTTCCAATTCCTTTTTTGAAAAAAGCAGTTTACGCTTGCCACTGCGGTAAAATGGCAAATCCCCTTTTTCTGCCTTTGAATAAATTGTGTTTTTTTTGATTTTCAAAAAAGATGCTGCTTGCTCGGCTGACAAGAAATCCTCATCCATGCTTGGTCTTTTAGGCAATTTGCCATTTATCAACTGTTCCATTGCTTCTTTTGCTGCAGAGCGCACTACCAAATTTATATGTTGGTAGATTTTGGGTAGTAATTCAATTACTGTTACTTCTTCTTTATTCATTTGACTTGATTTTAATTATTATGATTAAATACAAGGCAAACTTAATAAGATGCCAATCCATAGAAAAAACCTACGTTTTACAATATTTCGTAAAAAATTGGATTATTTTTTAAGAAGAATTTTTCTTACACGAGCAATCTTATATTTGCTATAATCCGCATCATATGGAACATTTTCCTCTTGTAAAAATTCATCTTCGGACAATAACTTTCTGTCTTTTAAGATTAACTTAAGTAACGGAAACAATTCTAAATACACTTTATTTTTAGGAATCCCTTCAACATGGAATGTATTCAAATTTTCTAAAAATAAACTTGTGTCTGCTTGCGCATATTTTAAATACATATTTTTTACTAAATCTTTGTTATTCCCGGTCGCATTTTCTAATAGGTCTATTTGTTTATTCATAATTTTTTCAAACCAATTGCTTTTCGGAGTCTGTCCTTTTTGTTCATTATACTCTCTCCTTCGAAACCGTTTACTAAAATCTTCAAAAAGTATGTTAGTTTCCTTGTTATTGTATATTGAATCAAGTTCAAAACTTTCGATAATACTTACGAATACTTTACTTTCTAAATGAGATTGAACAGCAAACAACCAGGAGTTAGGTAAAAAAAACAATCCATCAACTTTTGACAAACGGTCTAATTCAAATAAAACATCTTCTAAGTTAACAAACCACTTTAGAGTACTATTAGAAAACCTATACTGTTTAAGTTTTTGTAAGAGATCAAAATCGGGGAATAAAACCAAATCGGTCACGAGATATAAAAACTGATTAACAAATTCAATCTTATCATCTGGTTCAAAATTGTCTTCAAATTGAAATAATTGTTCGGCAAATAAAGTTTTCTTTGCTATTTCGGCTTTGCGATTCAATCGCTTAATTTCATTTTTAAATTGAGTTACATCTAAATCATATTTTAATCTAATTTCTAAAGGCAATTCAATCATAAATTTAAATTTATAAGATTAGCCGCCTTTACTTTAGTTTCAGAAAGCACTTTTGCGTAAATCATAGTTGTCTTAATATTCTTATGTCCCAGCATTTTGGAGACTATAAACATATCAGCCCCTTGGTTTAATAGCAATGTTGCGTATGTATGTCTAAAATTGTGCAGAGTTATTTTCTTTTTAATACCTGCCTTTAAAACCCATCTTTTTAATTTATCATTATTACTATCTGAATATTTTAGACCTTCGAAGATTCTTTCTGTTGAATCACCCATTTGACCGAGAACTTCTACTGATGTATTGCTAATGGGGTGCATAATAACATCACTCGTTTTCTTTTGAATTATATGGATAAAATAACTCCCGTTGGTTTGTTGAATATCACCCCATGTTAAATTTTCAATATCTGACCATCTTAGACCAGTCAACGCAGAAAAAATGGCTGCATTTTTTAATGCTTCCAAATCACATTCTGTTTGTACCAAAAGTTGCAATTCCTCTTGAGTTAGAAATTCACGTTTCGTATCCTTTTGTTTAATCCCCTTAACATTTCTTAAAGGATTTTCATTTAATAATCGAGCCTCAGTTGCTTCGTTAATTGCACATCGAAACTTATTAAAATAACTTTGGGCTGAATTATGACTCAAACGCAGTCCGTTAACTGTATTTAGTCTATTTGCGCTTAAGAGATATTCTTTAAACCTATCGCAAAAATCATCAGTTAAATCGCCCATTTTGCATTTTCCTTCTGTAAATGAATTAAGATAATGAAATGCACTTAACCAATTACCATAATTCCCATCACTCTCTTTGCGTTTTTCACATAAATCATGAAAGTACTCTAAAAAATCTCGTTTTTTATTTTGAACATTAAAAATCCCATCTTGTTCATTTAAAATTTCTCTTTCTTTTCGGTTCTTTACTCCTTCTGCAAAAAGCATGTTTTCTTTGTTATGATTTTTTTCATCCAGAGTCATTGGCTTTTCATATAAATAACGATTTAGAAATTCTCTTCTGGTAAATTTACCATCACCCTTTCTAATTGGTGGATAGAAATCCAGATATAAACTTACTTTACCATTGGCAATTTTCTTTTTTCTTAAATGAACACTCATGTTTTAATTTATTAAACTGTTTAATACTTGTTTTTTAATAATCACTTTCCCTCCAATTTTTGAAGTTGTAATGGTATTGTTTTTTATATACCTATATAAACTCATTCTACTTATTCCGAGAAGTAAGCAAGTTTCCTTTATACTTAAAAACTCCTTAGATTGAATCAGCTCCATATCAATTCCTACTGATTTATTATATTCTTGAACTTGCGCTTTTTGGGTCTTCTCTATTTTAACTTTGAACTTGTATGCTTGACTTGCACATTTGTGCGAGCAAAATTTGGTCACTGTAGTTTTTGCAATAAATCCATTGTTGCAATGCAAACAGATTTTTGGAATTGTTATGTTGCTACTCATTTTGTATAAGGTTATATAATATTGTAACATGATGTAACAAATTGTAAATAAAAAGAGCAAAAAAACTCAAAAAATTGTACCTCATTACACCAAGGTACAACAAAGGTACAAAAAGTATCATACTAAATCCAAATATATGTGAATTAAAAATAAAACAACAACACACCAAGTACGTTGGTGCACAATAGTTCAATAAGATTAAGTTGTATTAATTCATATAGAGTAATATTGCCACTACTTTCCTATACAAAACTTCCCAAAAATATTACCCAAGACCTCGTCATTGCTGATTTGCCCAGTAATGTCACCAATGGCGTATACGGCGCGTTTTAATTCAAATGCCAAAAGGTCGCTGCTTGCCGATTGGTCCATGAGCCCAAGAACTTGTTCTAAGGCCTCTATGGCGTCTTTTAAGCAATTATAGTGCCTGGTGTTGGTAATTATGGTGTTTGAGGAGTTTTGGTTCAATTGAGCCATATCCCAAAGCATTTTGCGCAAACCTTGCAAGTCTGTGTGCTTGGCTTGGTTTAATGAAATTTCATAATGGTAAGTTAAACTTTGCTCGTTAATAAATGAGCCCAGTTTATCCAATTCGATATTTGAAACTTGATCCAATTTATTGCCTAAAACCAAAATTTGAGCCTGCTGATTTTTAGACTTGAGCATATCCAAATCAGATTGCAATTCTTCATAAGTGATGGTAAACAAATCATAAATATACAAGATTATGCTGGCCTCAGTAATTTTTTTCAAAGCTTTTTCAATCCCTATTTTTTCAATCTTATCTTCCGTAGAGCGAATACCTGCAGTATCAATAAATCTAAAACTTACGCCTTCTATATGAATTTCTTCTTCTATGGTATCGCGGGTAGTCCCTGCAATATCAGAAACAATCGCCCTTTCTTCACTTAACAAAGCATTAAGCAAAGATGATTTTCCTGCATTTGGTCTACCAACTATAGCCACCGGAATTCCATTTTTAATTGCGTTGCCGTATTTAAAACTATCTAAAATTGGATGAATGGCCGCCATTAAATCGTAAACCTGTTGTCTTAATTTGCTGCGGTCAGCAAACTCAACATCTTCCTCTCCGAAATCCAATTCGAGTTCTATTAATGAAATAAAATCGAGTAACCCTACACGCAATATTTGAAGATGCTTTGACAAACCACCACGCATTTGCTTTAAAGCCAAATCGAGCTGAGAACGGTTTTGCGAGGCAATGATATCTCCAATGGCTTCTGCTTGGGCTAAGTCGAGCCTGCCATTCAAGTAGGCACGCATACTAAATTCACCTGGCTCGGCTAAGCGGGCTCCATGACGGCTTAACAATTCTACAATTTGCCTTTGTATATAAGGTGAGCCATGGCAACTTATTTCTATACTGTCTTCGGCTGTAAAACTTTTAGGACCAATAAATACAGAAACCAATACTTCATCTATAAGTTCTTCCCCATCTACAATATGCCCGTAATGTATGGTATGGGTGGCTTGATTTTGTAAATCCTTACCCTTAAAAACTTGATTGACTATTTTAAAAGCATTTTTTCCAGAAACACGAATAACCCCTAAGGCAGCAATTCCATTTGCGGTAGCTGGAGCAACTATGGTATCATCAGGGAAAATATTGGCGGTATACATAAGCACTGCAAATATACACTTGGAAAATCAGAAAGCAGAAGAACACCGAGCATATAAACAAGAAAAGCCAACCCATAAGGGTTGGCCTTCCAAAGTGTTTAGATAATTATTATCTGATGATCTTAACGATACCATTCAATATTGGTTCGTCTTTATCAATGCCTTTGTAACGGTATTTCAAGATGTAGTAGTAAGTTCCATCTGGGCATTCAGCACCAGTGTTTTTTACTTTACCATTCCAGTCGTTGGTTTTATCCGAAGACTCGAATACTTTAACACCCCAACGGTCGTAGATTACCAATTCGTATTTGTCTTCTCCTTCAATTAAGATATTGAACACCTCATTACCTACCAATCCATCAGGGTCAGTTCCATTGAAAGTTCCGTTTGGAGTGAATACGTTTGGTGGGCGAACAATTGCTTTGAAGTTGTTGAACATTCGTTTGCAAATAGTGTCTTTACATCCATTGTCGCTGGTTGCTTCAAGACATACCCAGTATGCACCAAGTGAGTCTCTGTAGTCTTCGCAGATTTGAGGATTATTGTAATCATTTGAATTGCCATTCTCAACAAATATTCTAGCCGCTTTTGGCAAGCCCATTAAATCTAGAGGGTTGTAGAAGCTCCAACGGTTACTTACTATATTACCTGAAGTAGCTTTTGACACATTGTTAAAGCAGAATATTGGTTTTCGCGTCGAGTCTATATTGAAGTCTGCCGTTACACCCTGCACTTCCACAATGACACTGTCTTGTGCCGCACATATCTTGCCAGTGGTAGGAACAGAAGTAACATCACCCATAAACTTAACGGTGTACTTACCTGGAGTGGTATACAATTTTTGGGTTACTGTATCTTTTAAGATTGAAGTATCCGTTCTAGTAATACCGTAGTTCCACACATAAGAAGTGTAGCGACCTAAAGGTTTAACATTTCCTGTAAATGTAATGGTATCACCCAAGCAGACCTTCATTGGTTTAGCCAGTACTTTAGTGGTATCATATGCATAGATATCAATAAAGAACATGGTATCACCATTGGTGGTGTCTGGGTAAGTTACGTAACAGTTTTTAGTTGAGCCACCTATCTTCAATTGGTAGAACTGAGTTAACTTTATGTAGTATCTGCCTGGTGCAGCGTATTTATGGTAAGTGGTATCATTTGTGCCGGTGATTGTGTCTCTTTGAGAAGCCACAACGTTATCGCCAAACTCCCAGATCCAAATACTGCTATCTGCTCTTTGGTGTTTACTTAAGTTTTTGAATACCACTTTCTCGCCTACGCAATACTTGGTTGGCATAAATCTGTCGTACTCAGGAACTGGACCAGGAATGTATATTCTTGCAGAATCAAAAGCCACACAACCCAATTCAGTTTCTACTCTCCATTTAATCCAGAAGTATCCATTCTTGGTGTAATCGTGACCAATTTTCCCTGGCAGATTGTTGAAGAACGAGTTGATGGAGTTTTTGTTTTTATCGCCCCAATCAACAGTCCATTTGATAATTCTATCGCAAGGAGAACCCAATTCAGCAATACAAGGATCTTGTATGTATGAAGAGTCAAACAATTCAACGATGGTGTTACACTGAGGACGGGTTTGGTCTAATCTGAACTTAGCTCTCAAAGCCGTAACATAGATTTTTTGAGGGATGGTGTCTTTACAACCTAAACTGTCTGAAGCGGCAGTTCTGATTAAGTATGACAATCCTGTATCAGCATTGTAGTATTTGCTACCAGTTCCACCACCTAAAATCAAGGTTTGACCTGGGGCATTATCCAAACCGGTAATTGACCAAGGGAAACCACCGAAAGTAGATTTAGGATCTTGACCATCATCACGTTTGTTCAAGTCATGTCTGGTGTATCCTTCTCTCTTTATGTTGCCAGCCTCAGAAATACGGTTTCTCCAATAGTCAACACAATCGAGCAAGGAGTTGCCTGTTATGTTACAAATAGCGTTCAGTTCTGGGTATACGTTAAAGTATCTAAACTGCGGCTGAGCAGTAACTGCCTGACCATGGCATAAAATTGTATCGGTGTAATTCATTACGCCATAGAAACCTACAAGAACTTTTTTCAATGTACCTAATTTCTTAGTACAATTTTCTGGAGCATTGCTTCTTAAACCGAAGTTAGCACCATAGTAACCAGAATATTGAGGAACGAAGCTGTATGCGCGGTACATTTTGCCATCCCAACCTTTAACTGAATCAACTGGCAACAATGTAGAGTCTCTAAAGTGCATTGAATCTTTTAAGTCAGCTACTTTGTAGAATCTGATAAATCTACCGAATCCTGTTGTATCCAAACAACCTCTAGATCCTGTGAAAGGCTTACCAAAAGTACCTAGACCATTCCAAATCAATTGGTTCATTTGAGCTGGTGACAACTCATAGATGTCAATTTTATTTGCTTGCAAAATCACTTTGATGATATCAAACACTGGTGTGATATCAGCTTCTGTATGCCATTTCAACACCTTAGCAGTTCTAAATTCAACTGAGTCAGTTGTTTTAGTCTTTCCACCAAATGAGCTTGTTTTAACAATTTGCAATCTATCCTCTAATATAGTAGTAGGTGTTAATTTAGTATTATCACCTTTCAAACGAGAGAATCTTTTGTAACGTTCAGTTACAGCCAATCTATAATATGTATTATAGTATTTACCAACGTTTGGACCTTCTAAACTCCAAGTTGCTTCTTCAACGTCTGGAACATACGTTCTGTTCCAAGCCAAGGTAGTCATACTTAAAGTATCGCGTTTACAAATTTTAGTGAACTCTTCTCCTTCTTTTGGTTTTACAATTCTAAAACGGTTGTCCAAAATAGGGAAACGGGCAAACTTAGGATAGTACTGAGTATCCACACAATTTGAAGGATAATCTGATCCACTGGTTGGCCACATGCCGTTACCAACCAATAAACCAACGTTGATATAACCAGTAATGGTATCTTTGATATCATCGACAGTAAATTGCTTTGAGAATCTATTTCCTGCAGGTCCATTAATTTGGTATCCAGGAACTGGAACTTGGTAAGGTGGGTTAATTGGAGGCAAGTTACCCATTGAAACAGCACCTGGTGTTAAGTTAGCACCTACCAATGCTTCCCATTTGGTTTTGTTTAAAGCTGTATCAAAGTTGATTTCAGCCCATGTGCGCATGCAACCTGGCTTGGTATCTTCCAAAATGAACGTCAAACCATAATTGTCTTGGTCACTTCCCAAACATTGGGTACCAATTTTTCTTAATTTTTTAGCACTTGGCGGTTGCAAAGCAAGTTGAGCAATCGCTTCGTGTTCGCAAGCCAATGGGTGACAAAAATCTTTGTGGTTCAATCTAACATTGAAACATTTTACCGTAGTACCAGCATAGAATTTTTGTCTGTGGGCTGCAGCGTTTACGCTATCGCCAAGATTATATCCTTGAATTCTTTCTTTCTTCCAAACATTGTGGTAACCTTTTACCATAAATAAAGGAATCGTGTCTTGAGTATATATGACCCATACGTTGTACAAGGCCTTGTCTGTCGTGTTTTTTATGACCAAAGTATTTCCTGGTTGAACCGTTAGGTAACGTGGACCAACGAACCTATTTGGCGGAAGACCATTTTTAAAGTCTATATATACGGTGTCTCCTGCTTGTAAGTAAAACTTGGTGGCAGTTGTCATATCTATCTGAGCAGGTCCAGTAATTTGCCTAGGAACCATGGTCTTATTAGATATGGTAGAATAAATACTGGAGTCTTTTGTTTTGTTTGCTAAAGCATTGTTGCCATAGAACAAGAAAGTATCTCTGATGATAGCAACTGAATCGTCAGCCCACATTTTCTTTTGGTAACATAAGCCTGAGTCAGAACTGTAATTCAAAACGCTTTCAGATGTTAAACCAAAACGGGTTTGATACAATGAATCCCAAGGTGTATACCAGTGTGAAGGCAAAGAGTCTTTGCTGTACTTACAGTTTTTACCTACGTTAATTCCGTACTTGGTATCTGTGGTACATTTTTCACAATAGTCATCATCAAAATCCCAAAGTCTTGTTGTACACTCATTACCTCTTTTTTGATTTGCTCTTTTTAATACAGGAGGTGGTCCGTCTGGAGATCCCGCTTTTCCTTTAATAAAACCATGCACTAATGGACGGTTAAATCCTGGATAAATACGTTCGTGGATTGATGGATCAAATGTAGTATTTGAAGGCAAGAGAACACGGGTAATTTTATTTACAATACCACTATCATAAATCAAAACCAATGAGTCAT
The DNA here is from genome assembly GCA_044357345.1 of Bacteroidia bacterium. Taxonomy (GTDB): domain Bacteria; phylum Bacteroidota; class Bacteroidia; order NS11-12g; family UBA955; genus JABMMZ01. Next base: position 11,940 of record JBIKPR010000018.1, on the reverse strand, counting down.
CATCAACTTTGTTCTTATCGTTGTGGTAGAATTTCGAGAAATTATAGAAATGAACAGTATCTTTAATCACACATTGGAATCTTTGAGTATCCTCTAAGAAACGCATGCCTGAAGCAACTGAACCTTCAATAATAGATTGTGGTCCTATAACCAATATGGTGTCAAATACCGTCCTTCCACAACCAGGAATGGTGTGCGTAAAAGAGAAAGTAACTTGGTATGGTCCTAGGCCTCCAAATTTATGGGTACCTGTCCAATTTCTAGTGATGTTAGCTGGAATTGGAGGCAATTCATAAGTATACAATGGATTCGCAGCTTGTGGAATTGGACCATCTTTTAATTTAAAGCTAAAAGTTGCATCGTTAATACATAAAGAGTCAAAGTCAGCGATAATTACTGGTTTAACAATTAAGTTGGTAGCTGAAGCTACGAATCTAAATTTCTCAGTACATCCAAAATTGGTCGTAACTGTCAATATTGTATTGAAGTTACCACCGTTTGGTCCTTGAGACTTAAACCAGTGACAAATTCCGTTTGGAACATTGGCTCTCCAAAGGTTGTTTGTGTTTTTATTGCCATTGTCTACTTTACCATCACCCCAATCCCATGAAAAAGTCAAAATACTATCCAATGGAACTGTAGATTTATTGGTAACACACAATTGCACGCTGTCGCAACGCTTAGGTTGTGGCGATGTAAAATTCAAACCTAAAGAAGGCTGAACAATAGCTACTGCATTGTATCTACTTTTTGTAATACAGCCATTGCAATCAATAACCTCAACGGTCATACCATAGGTACCACCCGCAGGGTCTTGGAATGAATGACAAAAACTTCTCGGGCCATTGCCGTTGAAGGTGTATTTTGTACCGTCGTCAAATACCACTGTGGTGCTACAAATGCTACCACCAGATGCCATTGATTTACTGCTGTCAGTAAAGCAAAAACTGTTGTTAGCAAAACACTGGGTTCTGTTCACAATCAATTTAACATCTACTTTAGGTTTTGCATTAACAACAACATTTAAGGTATACGAACAGTTACTACCATTCGCCAACCTTACAGTCAGTTTAATTACCTTGGTTCCAGCGGTGCCAAACACAAACGTTGGAGTAAGTGAAGTGTTGTTGCTTCCTATACCATCAAAGTCCCAAACCATATTGCTCGCCCCTGGCGAATTACAGTTAAAAAGGATAGGTTCCCCAATACAGGCTGGAGATGAAGCAGTAAAGCTACACTGCGCATTCGCATAAGAATACGTCAGAAGCATTGTGAGCACTAAGCCCCAAGCCCTTGTCAGACGGATTATTTTTTGCTTGATATTCATATTAATTTGAGATTGCATATTATATTCATTTTTTTAATTTTCCAAATTTTTATCTGATTAATGTAATTCGTCGGATAATTGGAGTCGATTGTACTTTATTTTTGTATTTGTAAATAACTTTTATGAAATAAAACCCTTCAGGGGCTAAATCGCCATTAGGCATTCGGCTATCCCAGGCTGTATACTTGTTTGTTGTTCTGAAAATTATCTGATTATCAGCGGTATAGATGATTATCTCTACCTTTTCTTCTCCAATCAATTTGATAAGATAAGTATCATTAATTCCGTCTCCATCATTTGTAAACGCATCGGGAACTTCTATGTAAGAGCTGTCCTTAATTGAAGGATCGGTTAAAAATACTGGCTGAGACTCATCCACAACTGTATTGTCTAATTCGTTTATGCCTGATTCTGTTCTTCCTTCAATTGTTTCCTCAACACCTTTAACTGAGTAATCTTCAATTGGTGGTGGCAAATCAATATCAAAAATATCATAGTAGGCCTGAACATGATCAACATGCTCATCCTTATTTACAAGTTCAATTTTCTTTGTAGACTCAAGCTTTATCTGATTATTCTGACTTTTTTGATTTAAATCAGAATTCAAAGTAACGTCATTTGCTTGTTCAATGTTTGATTCTGCAGCTGCAATAGGTTCTTGTTTTGGTACATCTGTTTTAAGTTCCGTGCTTACATTGTATTGATATACTGCAACAGAAATACCCACAATGACAGCAGCACTTATAGCCGCCTTCATCCAAATTGCGGTTTTTACTGCTGCTCCAGCAATAGCAGAGCCTGAACTTAAGGAACCCGAAATACCTTCCCAAGCACCCGGAGGTACAGGAGAACTCGCGTTCCCAAGGTCTTGTTTAAAAAGACCATCAAATAATTCTTCGTTCGTGTTGTTTACTTTCACTTTAAATTTTCTTTTAATACCCACTCTTGCAAATGTATGCGCGCTTTGTGCAACTGACTTTTACTGGTATTCTCACTGATATTCAAAAGCTTTGAAATCTCGTCGTGGGAATACCCCTCAATGGCAAACAAATTGAAAACTGTGCGGTAACCATTTGGCAATCGATTTACCAATTTCATTAAATCTGCTGTCTTTAATAAAGAAATGGTATGACTTTCAATCGGTCGTTCTGCAACGTCGTCAATGCTGTCAACAATGTTTTGTTTTTGGTTTTTGCGGTAGAATTCGATGCTGGTATTGATAAAAATCCTTTTTACCCATCCCTCAAAAGCACCTTTGTGTTCAAATTTCTCTAAGTTTTTAAAAACTTTTATGAAACTTTCTTGCAAAATGTCTTTCGCTTCATCTTCATTCTTCGCATAACGCAAACAAACGCTATACATTTTTGGAGCTAGTAAATCAAATAACTGTTTCTGCGCTTTTGGCTGATTATCAATACATTCTGCTAAAATGATGTTTAGTTTATCTGTATGATTGTCTGCCATTTACACCTTGAATTACAATTCAATTTACCTTTAGAAGAATTTTTCAGGCTCTGGGTTGCCTGAGTGTCTAATTTATTTTTAATTTTCTTCAGGAACTATTTTCCCAATGGCATAACGGTCTTCCAAAGCCTTATATGTTGACTCTGAATAAAACCCTATACTTTCGATTGCTTCAATAATCTCTTCCTGGTTAAGACCTTTGGCTGGTCGTCTATATTTAACCGCCAACATATTTTGATCTTTGTTGATAATGTATGAAGCATATAACATGTTTAAATTGTTGTGCAATAATTCTTCATACAATTGTTCGTGTCCAATTTCAGGCAAAAAACATACAGGCGAAACCACTTGAAAGGCAAAAACAGGTTCGTCAGATTCGAAATACAACCAAGCATTTTCTTTTCCAACTTCCCATAAATCAATGTAAATTTCTGTATCGCCATTGTAAATTACCCATTGACCCTTCTCTGCAGCCCTTGTTTCTAAAGGGTTAAGACCTAAAAAGGCAAATGTTGATTCTATTAATTGCGAATTGGTTTCGAAGTCCATAACTTGTTTAATATTTAGTCTACAAAACTAAATATTAAAAGTTGAATATTTCAGAGTTTTTCAGCTATTTTTGCACCCAAATTGTATAATAATGTCAGTATTAGTAGGAAAAGACTCTAAAGTGATCGTTCAGGGCTTCACAGGTAAAGAAGGCACCTTTCACGCAACTCAGATGATCGAATACGGAACCAATGTTGTTGGTGGTGTTACACCAGGCAAAGGCGGAACCGCACATCCAGAATTGAACAAACCAATTTTCAACACCGTTCAAGAAGCTGTTGCAGCTACAGGTGCTAACGTAACGATTATTTTCGTTCCACCAGCATTTGCCGCTGATGCAATTCTAGAAGCTGCAGACGCTGGCATTGCTGTCATCGTTTGTATAACTGAAGGAATCCCAACCAAAGACATGGTGAAAGTTAAAGAATATTTAAATTCTAAGTCTTGCACTTTGATTGGACCAAACTGCCCAGGAGTTATGACTCCAGGTGGTGCTAAGGTTGGTATCATGCCAGGATTTATTTTCAACCCAGGTAGAATCGGTATCGTTTCTAAATCGGGTACCCTTACCTACGAGGCAGTTGACCAAATCACCAAAGCTGGTCTTGGACAAAGTACTGCTATCGGAATCGGTGGCGACCCAATTATTGGTACAAGTACAAAAGAAGCAGTAGAAATGTTAATGAATGACCCTGACACCGATGGCATCATCATGATTGGTGAAATTGGTGGTGGCATGGAAGCTGAAGCTGCTAGATGGATAAAAGCCCATGGCACTAAGCCTGTTGTTGGTTTTATCGCTGGACAAACTGCTCCTGCTGGTCGTAGAATGGGCCACGCTGGTGCTATTGTTGGTGGTAAAGATGATACAGCTGCTGCTAAAATGGCTATCATGCGCGAATGCGGAATTCACGTTGTTGAATCTCCAGCTGAAATAGGTGCTAAAATGGCAGAAATACTAGGCGCTAAAGCAAACGCTTAGATAAATTAAAAAAATCTCTAAAAGGACAGCCTAGGCTGTCCTTTTTTTATGTCTTTACTTTTATGAAGTCATAATCACGTCAATTTAAAGATGAAAACACAATTTCAATCATCACTTTAAACAAGGGTTTCAGGTTTATCAATTATCTTTGCTCCTATGATGTCGATGCCAACAAATTCTAAATCTGATTACTATATCCAACTCGAAGAACACTACAACGCGCACAATTACCATCCCTTGCCTGTTGTTCTCGAACGTGGTAAAGGTGTAAACGTTTGGGATGTAGATGGCAAGCAATACTACGATTGCCTTTCGGCATACAGCGCAGTTAACCAAGGCCATTGTCATCCCCGTATTATTGCAGCATTAAACAAACAAGCTTCAAAGCTAACCCTTACCTCACGTGCTTTTCACAACGATTTGTTAGGTGAATATGCAGAGTTCATTTGCAAGTATTTTGGCTATGACAAAGTTCTTCCAATGAACACAGGCGTTGAAGGTGGTGAAACAGCCATAAAATTGTGCCGCAAGTGGGCCTATGAAGTAAAAGGAATCAAAGAAAATCAAGCCAAAATATTGTTTGCTGAAAATAATTTTTGGGGTAGAACCATTGCTGCAGTCAGTTCTAGCACCGATCCAACAAGCTACTCAGGTTTTGGCCCATTTACCCCTGGTTTTGAAATAATCCCTTATAATAATATCGACGCCTTGCGCGAAGCACTTAAGGACCCAAATGTAGCTGGTTTTATGCTAGAGCCTATACAAGGCGAAGCCGGTGTTGTTGTGCCTGATGAAGGTTACCTTAAAGCTGTTCGAGCGCTTTGCACCGAGCACAATGTTTTGATGATTGCAGATGAAGTACAAACTGGTATTGCCCGTACTGGCAAACTTTTGGCTTGCGACCATGAAGATGTAAAACCAGATATTCTTATTCTTGGAAAAGCGCTTGGAGCTGGCGTATTGCCCGTTTCGGCTGTATTGTCTTGCAATGAGGTGATGATGACACTTAAGCCAGGCGAACACGGCAGTACCTTTGGAGGAAATCCTTTGGCTTGCGCTGTTGCTATGGAAGCTTTGAAAGTGGTAACAGATGAAAACCTAGCAGAAAATGCAGAGAAAATGGGCGAATTATTTAGAACCCGCCTTCGCAATATTCCATCTTCACATATTGAAACCGTGAGAGGAAAAGGTTTGTTAAATGCGGTGGTGATCAAGCCATATGGTGAAAATAAAACGGCTTATAATATCTGCTTGGCGCTTAAAGAAAATGGTTTATTGGCCAAACAAACACATGACCATATTATCCGTTTTGCCCCTCCATTGGTTATCACAGAAGAACAAGTAAATGCATGTTGCGACATTATTGAACGCACAATCATTGCAGAAACAACTGCCTAGATTTAGATAATTTATTATTACTTTATTAAGAGAATCTGCCCAAAAGCATTGTTTTTCTTAATGTAAGGACCGTTTGCAGTGTTGTAAAATAGTTTCCATATATACAATCCTTCTTGCACATATTCACCTTGAAATGTACCATCCCAACCAACATTGTTTTGGTCAGTTTCAAAAACCAACTCACCCCATCTATTGTATATTTGGAACAGCTTAACCGTAATATTTCTTCCTTTTGGCAAGAATACATTGTTTACTAAATCATTGCCAGGTGTAAACGCATTGGCCATAAATAAATCACAATATTCGTTTTGCTGAAAGATGAATATTGAATCCTGAACTTGCCCACAAGGATTGCTTACTGTAACTTTATACTTTCCAGCATTGAAGGCATAAATGGCACTATCGGTTCTCCCTGTACTCCACAAATATGTTGATTTTGGAGAACTCGCATTTAGATACAAACCACCACCTTTACATAAAACGGTATCAGAACCTAATTGCACTTTTGGTGCTTTGCTAAATACAATACTCATGGTGTCAGAGGCAGAACACTTTCCAAGAGTTACATCGACATAATACATGCCGGTATTGGATACAGAAATTCCAGAACTTGTTGCACCTGTATTCCATAAATAAGTCCCTGGCTCATTGGTGCTAATATTATAATTCAAAGCAGAACAAATCGCGGTGTCACGTCCTATATAAGGGTTGGGAACTGGTGCTACTCTAAAATTCTGCGAGGTGGTGTCGCTGCAATATTTGTCTTTTATAATATAGGTTAAACTATGAGAACCTAGCGTATTTGGCGTTAAATTATTGCCGTTGGTTGGGTATCCAGAGAAAATTCCTCCACTTACATTTGGTATCAAAACATCAATGGTATTGCTTGCGCAATAGAATGTGTCCAAGCCAGTAAAACCACTATTCAAATCAGGCAAGACCTTTACGTCCACAGTATCACGTCCTTTACAACCAGTATTGGCAAATGCGATGTGTATGACCTGATAGGTTCCAATTGCTTTATAACGGTGGGTAACCATTTGAAGATCGCTTGAATCATTATCTCCAAAATACCATTTAAAATACGTTAGTGCATTATCGGGATTATTATAAATAAATTGATTGTTTTTAAAACACTGAAAAGTATCATTGATACTCAAACTGCCAACAGGGCTAGGCAAAACGGTTACATTATAACTTAAAGTATCTTTGCAATTGGTCATTACATTGTTGAAAAAAATGGTCAATTCCAATTGAATCTTATATACTCCACTTTTTTCGTATTTATATTTTTGCTTGGTGAATGTTGACGAATCTCCATTGCCCATAAACCATTTGTATTGGTTGCTAATAGGAAACTGTCCAATAATGGGCTTGGTCTCAAGTCGGTAAAAATTGTTCTCTAAACATTGGGTATCCTTAAACAAAGTCCTATCGATAAAGGCCACCTTCTTTTGGAAAATCCTGACATTTCGCACATACGATGATGGGCAACCAGCAAATGAAGTAATGGTCCTTATATAAACATTTACCAATCCAGCTACCGCAAAATGATGGGTAACAGGTGTTTTTGAAGTGGTGTCACCGTTGCCGAAATCAAAATAATACTTTACACCTGGAATTGTGGAAGAAGATGTATTTGTAAATGTAAATCTGTTGCTCATTTGGCAACTATCTAAAACAGTGGTATTGAAAGTTAAACTTGCATCGTAGGTTGTAAAGCTAATTGATGGTGCATTGGCGGCTAAATACAAGGTACTTGTAGGGTCATTATCGTGTTCATACATCACAAAATAATAAGTTTTACCAGGTAATAAATTTTTTACTAAAACAAAATTCACCCCAGTACCATTGAAAACTATGAAATTTTTATTGGGCGCATCGTACTCTGTACCTTGTCCAAATGATGGATCTGGGCTGTAAGCCGTTCCATCAACAGGTGAATATGTTGGCAAAGACCCTTCATGTGCCACAATTATCCTCATTTTTCCATCTCCATCCGTCCAATTTAAATTGACAGAATTGCAATTGATATCGTTAACACTTAGGTTAGATGGCTGAACCGTTGGTCTAGTTGCATGGGAAATTATTGCCCAAAGGCAGAAAATTCCAGTTAAGAGATGTGATTTGTGTAAATTAAGAGTCACGGCTGTAGAAAAATAATTCTTTGAATTATTAGACAAAAATAATCAAAAAAGGTTGTCTGAACTACGAAATTTTTATTTTATCAGGGGCAATTAGAGCTAAATGCTTGTATTTCATTAAGATTTGTGCAGTGGTAACAATGTCTTTTTTACAATAAACTGATATTCTATCCAAATCGTTCTGATGCCAATAGGTGTGACCGACCATACTGCCATCGATATCATCTTTTGGCGAAGGAATGCCGAAGCATTTTGCCAATACATTCAATGAAGTGTAATTTTTATAGTCTCCAAACTTCCACAATTCCATAGTATCCAAATGCATAATTTCCCATGGCTTTTTCCCTACAATATTCAAAATATTCGGAATTTCTATTCCATGAATTAACATCCTCCGGCACAAAAATGGAAAGTCAAACTCTTTGCCATTGTGGGCCACCAAGCGGTGCTTTCCATCTATATTGAAATGGCTGTTTAGCAGCTCTACAAATTCTATTAAAATGGCCTTTTCATCGTGTCCGGAAATTGACTTAACCTTCAAGTTGATCTCACCATCTACCAAATAAAAAATACCTAAACCAATGCACACTATTTTTCCAAATTCGGCATATATAGCAGCCCGGTCATAGACCAAAGCCGCATTGACATCTGCATTGTTTACAGCGCCTGCTTTTTTCGCCCAAAGTTCTTGCCATTCTTCATCCAGTTCGCTAAAGCTTGAAAATTGAGAAACGGTTTCAAGATCTAATACCAATAAATCTTGTAATTGTACATTTTTTAACATTTGTGTAATTGGGTTTACCAACTGCCACCAGAACCCCCACCACCAAAGCCTCCGCCGCCGAATCCGCCAAAACCACCACTGCTGTCTCCACCACCGCCTGATCCGCCACCAAAGCCTCCAAACATTGGGGCCATAAATACGCCTCCTCTTCCTATGCTCATACCTCCACCCCTGTTCTTTCTGGATAACAATATTATCACTAAAATAATGACAATTAATTTAAAAATCAAACTTCCTGGTAACTTTTTTGAAGATTTATCATAGGTTTTATAATTGTACTCACCTTTTGCCAATGCAATTAAAACAGTAATACCCTTATCGACAGCCTCAAAATTCCTCCCAGCTTTTAAACTTGGATTGATTTCCTCTTCCACAATTCTATTGGCGGTTAAGTCAGGTATTGCGCCTTCTAAACCGTAACCAACAGCGATATGGGTTTTTCTTCCTATTCCACTCTTGGTGGGTTTAATTAAGATTACGATGCCGTTGTCATCCTTGCCTTGACCAACACCCCATTTTTGCCCCAATTCCGTGGCATAAGACCAGGGCTCCATATCATTTAAATCATCTACCACCACAACCACTATTTGGTTGGAGCTGGTATTTGACAATTCTTCCAATTTGGATTCTAAGGCAGCCGTCTCTTCTGCTGAGAAAAAATCAGGAAATTCTTGTGAAAGGTTATTGATTAAGTGCGGTGGATTGGGCTTTTCAGGTAGACCGTCAGATTGAGCAAACGTTGATTGTGAAAAGAAAAATACAAGCACTAAAGCTAGGGAAAAATTGAAACAAGCCTTCAAGTGCTTTTGACTTACCAATATTAATTTACTCGCCATAACTGATCTCATTGCTTAATTCATTTTGGTCGTCCTTTCGATATGGGAAAAAGGTTCTTAGTTTTTCGCCAGCCATACCTATTCCTACCTGCAAACCTTCAGTGTAATTGGCTTCAGCAAACAACTTTCTCATGCTGCTGTACGCCAAGTCCCAGAAACCTTCAGGTACTTTTTCATTGATGCCTTTATCGCCTAAAATGGCCAATTTTTTATCGGCTAAAGCCAGGTAAATTAACACCCCATTGCGTTCAGCTGTTTCATGCATTTTAAGTTTTTCGAAGACTTTTTTAGCCTGAACCAAAACATCACCTTTACACCTCATGTCAATGTGCACACGAATTTCGCCACTGCACATGCGCTCAGAATCAGCAATACTTTGCTGTATGAGCACACGCTGCTCATCGGTGAAAAAGGTCTTTACATTCATGTTAAAAAATAGGCTTACTTGCCTTCTCTCATCGATTTGATATCAGGCGCTACTTCAGCACCTTCAGATGATTCAAAATATCCTCTTCTGTTGAAGTCAAATATACCAGCCCAGATATTTCTTGGGAAACGTCTGATAGAGGTATTGAAGTCTTGAGCAAACTCATTAAATCTTCTACGCTCAGTTGCAATTCTATTTTCCATACCCTCATATTGGGCTTGAAAATCTCTGAATGCACCTACAGCTTGCAGTTGTGGATATTGCTCAGCTACTGCCATCAAACGGCCCAATGAAGTTCCAAATGCATCTTGTGCTTTTTGAAATTCAGCCAATTTTTCTGGTGTTAAATTGCTCGCATCTATATTGATAGATGTTGCCTTGCTTCTAGCTGCAATAACATCGGTTAAAGTTTGCTTTTCAAAATCAGCTGCACCTTGTACGATTTCAAACAAGTTTTTAGTCTTGTCCATACGCGCTTGGTAAGCTACTTCTACTTGTTGCCATTGACCAGTTACTGCCTCGTCTTTAGTTGACAATGTGTTAAATGTGCTGCATCCGTTAAAGGCTATTAATGCAAAAAAACCTAAAACTGATAATAAAATAATCGTTCCTCTTTTCATTTTTTTTGTTGTGTTTTTTAATGTTGTGCCCTATGTTAAATTTTCGGGCTTGTAATATTGATTTCAAAATTAATGGAAAATTCTTTTACCATTTCATTTTTTATATCGACCATTGAAATTTCCCGACCAAGTTCATTTTTTATGCTCGTAACGCCTTTATCCACTAACCCACAAGGGATAATGTTGTTGAACAAACTCAAATCTGTGTTTACATTTAAGGCCAAACCATGCATGCTGATGTGCCTGCTGCATTTAATTCCAATCGCTGCAATTTTGCGTTCATTTGATTTTCCCTTGTCAATCCATATACCAATTCTATCATCAATACGCTCGCATTCGATTCCATTTTTATAAAGAACATTAATAATGCATTGCTCGATGTTAAACACAAATTGTTTCACCCCAATATTTAATTGTTCCAAATCGAAAATTGGATACACCACCAACTGCCCTGGACCATGGTAAGTAATGTCACCGCCACGCTCAATATCATAAACAGAAATCTTCTTGTTTTTTAATTCGGCTTCCGATAAAAGCAGATTGGTTTGGTTGGCACTTTTACCAAATGTGTACACATGTGGGTGCTCGCATACCAACAGATGTTGCAAGGGTTTTTTACCCTGAATTTTCTCTTCTATTGATCTATTGAAAATGTCTTTTTGCAATTGCCATACCTCTTCATAGTCCATAAAACCGATATCGTGAAGTATTACATTTTGCATGGTGCAAAGATAGGTAAAAGTAGTTTTGACATTAAAAAAATAAGCCGAATTCTAATCAGCAACAACCTACTTGCCTTTGCATCCAACAACTGAACAGATTGGGCATGTGATTGGGTTGTGACCCCTTGCAGGACAATATTCTCTACCAAAGAAAATAATTTGCAAATGACCCTTGTTCCACAAATCGATTGGCATTAATTTCTTTAGATCTTTTTCGGTTTGCTCAACATTACTTCCATTGGTCAATCCCCAACGGGTGGCCAATCGGTGAATGTGTGTATCCACTGGAAAAGCAGGAAATCCGAAGGCTTGAGACATAACAACCGATGCTGTTTTATGACCAACACCCGGCAAGCGTTCCAATTCCTCAAAGGTTTGCGGCACTTCCCCGCCATGTTCGTTAATGATGATATTGCTTAAGCCCCAAATGGCTTTCGATTTGGCTGGTGACAAACCACAAGGTTTTATTATCTCCCTGATTTCTTCTACCTCCAACTTCAACATATCCTGCGGATTATCGGCGCGTTGAAACAATCCAGGTGTGATTAGATTAACCCTTTTGTCTGTGCACTGGGCAGAAAGCAAAACCGCCACCAATAAAGTATAAGAATCCTTATGGTCGAGCGGAATTGGCACCTCAGGGTATAAAGACTCTAAGGTAGGAAGTATAAAACTAATCTTTTCTTT